>JBGPZS010000101.1:0-10372 GCA_041493865.1 Terriglobia bacterium | reverse complement strand
TCTCCCTCCCGATCACAATGAGAGGCTCAAACTGCAGATGATAGCTGAGCAGCAGGCCAAAGCCGCAGCCGCCGCGCCCGCTGACGCAAAACCAAAGCCGCCGTCGCCCCGAGCGCGATAGTTCTCTCTGTCGGCGTTCGTGAAGGCGGCGGAACATGCTTGACGGCCCCTCAATCGTGCCGTAGGAAGCCGAACCATCAAAGGACTTCCATAACTCAGTCCCGCCAGAGGGACGGCACTCCACCCACCCGACGACACTCCAAAGGACCCGCCAACATTGCTTACCCACAAAGATGAAGCGCCGTTAGGCGCGACCACAGGTTAGCCCAGCACGGCACCGAGGCGCGCATGCGCGCTGAGGTGGTAAGTGCTGGGTAGGATGAAGAACGGTCCTTCCTTGCGCCGCAGGCCAGCGCGCAGCGCAGCGGAGCGCAATGAATAAATAATTTTGCGAATCCTCGGCTTCACGAGTTTTGCTTGACTGCCTAATCTATATGACGTATGGTTATGTCATCAATGAAACATTATTCCACTCGTGAAGCCGCCCGGAAACTGGGACTGGATTTTCGTACGATGCAGCGCCGTATTGCGGATGGGAAAATTCCCGCTCCGCCCGTGCAAAACCTGGGCGGAGGAAGATTTCGCGTGTGGACCGAAGCTGACATCGAACACGTCCGCCAACTCCTGCCTAAGATCGCCAACGGCAGGAAAACTCGTTACCAAAAACTCCGGGAAAAGCAAAAGGCACAGGCTAAACCGCCCGTGCCTCGCAAACCTAAAACCAGGAAGTCCAACCCCCCCGCAAGCTAACGTTGCGGGCAAAATAAAGACGGGCTGCGCCCGGTGCGTCACACACCGAACGCGCCCTAACCAACTCACCTGCAGGAGGCAGGCAATATGGCTACGAACAAAACTAAACGCTCCATCCACCTGACGCAACCCAACCACTCACCCGCCGAACTGATGCCGGTTAAGGCCCACGTTTACCACGCCATTGCGGAATTGAACGCCGGACTTGAAAAGGCCATCCAGAACCTGCAAGTTCTTCAACCCAATCATTTGTTCCGCGCTTCCGGCCTTACCGCCATGAATCGCGTTCTCCGTGGGATTCGAGCGCAGGCCAACCGACAATTAATGACGGCCCTTAACCAGCGCGAAACCGCCAACGCCGCCCACTTCCAACAGCTTTGCATCGAATCGGAAGATACGGAAAAAGCTGTCAACCGCTAGCAGCGTTTTGTTGTCTCATCGGGGCGCCCGCGTTCGGCGGGTGCCCTTACCTGACGCCCCCAAACCTCACAGCTTAATTGGCTTTCTCTTGTCTCCTCATTTACTCTTTCCTGCTCACATCTCCTGACTGGAGGCTTCATGAACGCACTCGTTTTTCGTCTTGCTCTTATCGCCACGTTCCTCACCGCCGCCGCACCGGCCATGCCCGCCCAGGCCAACTCTCCCCTCTCCGCGCAGTCCATCGCTGACGACCTGCGCGAGCTGGTGGAAACACCCGCTGTCTCCGGCTACGAGCAGAGTGTGAGCAAGATCATTGTTGCGCGACTGAAAGCCATGCCGCAGCATTACAACGCAAAGATGGATAATCGGGGCAACGTCACCGTCACTCTCGGCTCGGGCGCGCCCAAGCGTCTCGTCGTCGCGCCCTTTGACGAGCCTGGCTTCGTGGTCAGCGGCATCACATCTGACGGATATCTCACGGTGCAGCGCTTGCCCCAGGGCGGCAATCTTCCGTTGTTCAACGAGCTCTATGCCGCGCAGCCGGTGAAGCTGCAAACAGCCAAGGGCGACTGGATCAAGGGCGCCATGGCGGGCATCTCCATTCATCTTCTGCCCCAGCGCCAGCGCCCGCCCAGCATGGCCGATCTCGACAACATGTATGTGGACGTGGGCGCAACCTCGGCGGAGCAGGCGCGTGCCGGCGGCGCTCAAGTGCTCAGCCCTCTCGCTATCGGCCGCACTTTCTACCAGCTCGACGGCGGCAGGAAGTACGCTTCGCCCGCCATTGGCGACCGCTTTGGCGCCGCCGTGCTGCTCCAATTTCTGCGCACGCTCGACGCCTCCAAAATCAATGGCACGCTGACCGTGGCCTTCGTCACGCAGCAATGGCTGGGCGCGCGCGGCCTGCAAAAAGTGTTTTATGAACTCAATCCCGACGAACTAATCTACGTTGGCCGCCTCATGCGTCCGCCGGCCCCAGCCGCGAATGCTCCGAGCAGCGCGCAACGCGAAGCTCCGCCCAGCTTCAAGCAGACGCCCGGCAGTGGGGTTCTCATCGCTCAAGAAAAACCTGACGCCGAGCTCAGTGCCTTTGCCACAGAATTTAAGCAACTGGCCTCTTTGGCGCACCAGCTCCCCTTGGCAGTCGATTTTTCCGCGCCGCTGCTGCCGCGTGGCGGAAACGCAGCCCAGGTAAAGCTCCCACAGCGCACCGTGCATCTATCCATCGCCACGGCCTGGCCCTCCACGCCCGCCGAAGTGATTGACTCGCTCGACCTTGCAGGCTTGGTGGTTCTTTTGCAGCTTGAGCTTCAAAAACAGATGATCGATCCTTCCTCACCCTCCGCCACTTACGTGGAGCCACCCAAGCCCGGTCGACCCGCCGCTGCGCCCTCCACTGAAACAATCTTAAAGCGCCTGATTGAAACCTATGGTGTGAGCGGCGGCCACGAGCAAAACATGCGCGAAGCCGTCGCCGCGCTGCTGCCCGCATGGGCCAAGCCTGAAACCGACCCCGCGGGCAACCTGGTTCTGCACTGGGGAAGTGCCGGCAAAGCGCCCGGTATGAAGAAGCCCAGCATCGCTGTGGTCGCGCACATGGACGAGATTGGCTACGAAGTCCATGCCATCCTGCCCGACGGCCGTCTTGAACTCGAACCCAAAGGCGGCGGCGTGCTGGCATCCTTCCTTGGCCATACGGCCATGGTGCATTCCGGCACGCATATGTCTCCCGGTGTGCTCGAACTGCCGGAAGGCTGGGACAAACCTGGCTTTGAGTGGCCTCGCGGCCCGCGGCAGATGTTCCACATGAATATTGGCGCGCGCAATCCCGAAGACGTTGCCGCTCTCGGCATCAAGACCGGCGACTTCGTCACCATTCCCAAGCAGTATCACAAGCTCATGGGTCGCCGCGCCGCGGCGCGCGCGTTTGATGATCGTGTTGGCTGTACCGCCCTGGTCGTCGCCACGTGGGCGCTTGGCCCAGAGCTGAAAGGCCGCGACGTGACTTTCATCTGGTCCACCAGTGAAGAGCTTGGTCTCGAAGGCGCCGCTGCCGCCGCCAAACACATGGCCGCGCAAGGCAAGACGCCGGACTACGTCTTTGCCGTGGATACCTTTGTCAGCTCCGATTCGCCGCTCGAATCCAAGCGCTTCGGCAATGGCATTCTCGGCCAGGGCTTTGTGGTGCGCGCCGTGGACAACTCCAACGTCGTCCCGCGAGACCTGGCACAGCGCGTTGTCTCCATGGCCCGCACCGGTTCCATTCCGGCGCAGTATGGCGTGACCGGCGGCGGGAATGACGGCTCCGCGTTTCTGCTCTATGGCTCCACGGACGTTGCCCTGGGATGGCCGCTGCGTTATTCGCACTCGCCCGCGGAGGTGGTCGACGTGCGCGACGTGGAGGCGCTGGGCAGGATCATCACTGCCATCGCGCAAAGCTGGTAGCTCCGTTGCGTGCTACGATATTTTTGCCATGAACACGCTGGCCCGCGATCTTCGTTACGCGCTTCGGGCTTTTGCCAAGAGTCCAGGCTTCACTGCCGCTGCAATTTTGTCCTTGGCGATCGGCATTGGCGCCAACACCGCCATCTTCAGCATCACCAGCGCGCTGTTGTTGCGTCCTCTGCCATACAAGGATGCGGACCGCCTGGTGATTCTGTGGAACACCTCGCCCGGTCTGGGCATCACGCAGGATTGGTTCTCCACCGCGCAATATTTTGATATCAAGAACGGCCATCAAGGGTTTGAGCAGGTGGCCATTGCCATCGGCGGCAACTTCAACCTCACGGGTGAAGGCGATCCCGAGCGTGTGGGTGTAATGCGTGTGTCTTCAAGCCTGCTCCCCATGCTGGGCGCGAAGCCGGCGCAGGGCCGCGTCTTCACCGCCGACGAAGACTCCGTCGGGCACCCGGCCACCGCGGTGTTGACTTACGGAATGTGGGCGCGGCGCTTCGGCTCCAATCCCGGCATCATCGGACGTTCCATCACTATCAATGGGGCGCTTTACCAGGTGGTTGGGGTGCTGCCGCGCGGCTTTGTTTTGCCGCAGGAAGTCCTTCCTCTGCTTTATGGCACGGAGCAAGCCGATATTTTTGTGCCCTTGCCTCTCCCTTCCGACGCGGCCAATGTTCGCAGCAATGAAGATTACAACATCCTGGCCCGGCGCAAGCCCGGCGTTACCGTCGAGCAGGCCCGCGCTGAAATGGATGCCATTACAGCGAACCTGCGCCATGACCATCCAGAGGTCTATCCGCCGAATGGCGGCCTCACGTTCAATATCGTGCCGCTGCTGGAGCAGGTTGTGGGCAATGTTCGCTATACATTGTTCGTCCTGCTCGCGGCCGTAGGTTGCGTGCTGCTGATTGCCTGCGTCAACGTTGCCAATCTCTTGCTCTCTCGCGCCGTGGGGCGGCAAAAGGAAATCGCTGTCCGCACCGCTGTCGGCGCCAGCTCTGGCCGCATCATTCGCCAGTTGCTCACGGAGAGCGTTTTGCTCGCCGTATGTGGCGGAGCTTTAGGCGTGCTCTTTGCAATCTTCAGCATGCATTGGATCCACGTTCTCGGCCCCCGGAGCGTTCCCCGGCTGGAAGAGATCGGCATTCGTCTTGACGCGCTGTTGTTCACGCTGCTGATCTCGGTGGTCTCGGGCATTCTGTTCGGACTGGCGCCCGCGCTGCGTGTCTCGCGCCTTGATCTTCTCTCAACGCTCAAAGCCGCTGAGCGCGGCTCGGCCGGGACCAGCGCCATGTGGGGACGAGGCAACAACCTGCGCCGTCTGCTGGTCATCGTCGAGTTGGCCATCTCCGTGGTTGTGCTGATCGTCGCCGGATTGCTTGTCCGCAGCCTGTTGCGGCTGCAAAAAATTTCTCCCGGATTCAATGCCGCCAACGTGCTCACGCTGGAGCTGACCATGAGCGGCGACAAATACAAAGACCCGCAGCTTGTCCGCGCCACCTATCGCCAGCTTTGGGAGCGGCTGGAACGCCTGCCCGGAGTTGCCTCTGCCGGCGGCGTCTCGTCACTGCCGCTCAGCCAGATGTTTGCCTGGGGACCAATCACAGTGGAAGGCCGCGTCCCTCCGCCGGGAGAAAACTTCATCAACGCCGATGAGCGCGTGGTCAGCGGGCACTATTTTGAAACCATGCAAATCCCTCTGGTCAGCGGCCGGCTCTTCAATGACCAGGACACGCCCGATAAGACCCAGGTAATCGTGGTGGATGAATTCATGGCGCAGCAGCTCTGGCCCGGCCAGGACCCTCTGGGGAAGCGCATCAGCTTCGGTGATCTGGCGTCAAAGCCCGCCTGGGCCACCGTGGTCGGCGTGGTCGGGCGCATCAGGCAATACACGCTCGATTCCGATTCGCGCATTGCGCTCTACCTGCCGCAGAGCCAGCATGTGGGCCGTGCGATGAACGTAGTTGTAAGAAGCGGTAATAACGCCGTGAGCAGCAGCAATGGCGTCCTCGCCAGCGGCATCCTTGATCCGGTAGCTCTTACCGCGGCCATCAAGCGCGAGCTCCGCGAACTGGACCGCGATTTGCCTATGTATCGCGTGCTCACAATGGAGCAGCGTGTCGCTGAATCTCTGGCGCGACGGCGCTTCTTCGCTGCTCTGCTCGCTCTGTTCGCCGGCTTCGCTCTGTCGCTGGCGACCATCGGCATTTATGGAGTCATGGCATATCTCGTCAGCCAGGGAACGCGTGAGATCGGCATCCGCATGGCCCTGGGCGCCACGCAACGCGGCATTCTCCGTCTGGTGGTCAAGCAGGGCATGGTGCTGGCGCTCTGCGGCGTGGGACTTGGATTGGTTGTTGCGTTCGCGTTCTCCCGGCTGGTGAGCGGGCTTCTCTTCGGCGTGCAGTCAACCGATCCGCTGACCTTCGCCGCCATTGCTCTTCTGCTCGCGTTGGTTGCCTTGCTTGCCAGCTATATTCCAGCGCGCCGCGCCGCGCGGATTGATCCCATGATTTCGCTGCGTTGCGAATGAAATAATTAATCCAAGCGGTTGGGTTTTTAGACGTTGTGGATTAACTTGCAGCCTCTGGTTTTGGCCGATAGAACCCCTCGCTGCCAAAGCCGAACACGCGGTTGGAGCGCGCGCGATAGTTTTCCCACGCAATGGCCGCGGCCAGTTCGACCAGTTGCGGTGTTGAGAACCGCTTCTGCAAACGTTCCCTCAGTTCAGGAGTGACTTTGGCAGGCGTCGCCGTAACGGCATCGGCCAGTTCCAGGACCAGTTTTTCATCAGGGCTGAACAGGTCGCTTTCCGCATACCAGTTGAGGTTGCGGATCTGATCGTCACTGATGCCTGCGCGTCTGCCCCCGGCAGAGTTAATGTCGATTCAAAAAGGACACTCCACCAGCTTGGCCGCGCGGATCTGCGCCAGCGATTTCAACTTCGCCGGGACAAGATTGGTTTTTTCCAGCGCCTGGCTGAACTGTGCGTAGGGAACAAGCACGTCAGGGTGGGTGGCAATCGTATCCAGCGGGGCAATGTCTCTCCCCAGCCTTTTTCTGGCCAGCTTGCGGATCAGCGCCACTTTCAATCGTGAAAACATCAATATGCCTTTACTCCACCGGCTGCTTATTGCAGCAAGTCTTTCGGAACGATGTGAATAGCGGGCTCTAGTGCAGGATTCCCATCTTCTCCATGGGCCAATAGCCAAAGACGGCCTTGCCATAGATGTAGCTGCGCATCACCGGGCCAAAATCACGGCTGTCGTTGGACATGGAGCGATGATCGCCGAGAACGAAATAGGCGTTGTTGGGGACCACCATCTCCGGATACGACCGGGCATCCAGGTAGTCAGAGGGCACGTAGGGCTCCAGCAGTTGTTTGCTGTTTACATACACATGGCCGTAGGAGATGTAAATGCGGTCGCCGGGCAGTCCGATCACGCGCTTGATAAAGCTCTTGTGCGTATCGCGGGGGTAGCGGAAGACCACAATGTCTCCGCGCTCAATGCTCTCCAGCCGGTACACCAGTTTGTTGATGAAGATGCGTTCCTGGTCTTCCAGGCCGGGCTCCATGCTGCCGCCCTCCACCTTCACCGGCTGATAGACAAACAGAATAATGAAGAATGAAACCAGAACGGAAAAGAACAGGTCGCGCATCCATGTACGCAGCGTGCGCAGGCTGCTGGGTTCCGGTGCAGGCGGGGCCGTTTCCGTATGGACCGGTGTCGTCTCTTGCTCAGGCATCTCCATTCAGCTCGGCTCCCCGCATCGATTATACGTAGATTGCCGCCGTCAAGTCTCCATTTCCGGTATTTCTATTCTGGAGTAAAATAGGGTTGATATGAAGCATTTCTTGGGTGTATTCGCCGTTGTTCTTGCCGCTGCCATGACGCATGCACAGTTCCTGAACCAGCAATCCGCGGTTCCAGCGTTCCATACCAGCCGCCCAGCGCCGGCCGCCGCGCTTCCGCCCATCCTTACGCAGAAGCAACTGGCCGCTTCGGGCTTGATTGCCCCGGCGCAAACGGAATCGTACAAGGCTGCTGCCCGAGATTCCTCGGTCGTTTACCAGATGCCGTGCTATTGCTATTGTGACCGTGCCCATGGCCACGCAAGCCTGCGCAGCTGCTTTGAAAGTACACATGGGGCCAACTGCGGCACATGCATGCAGGAAGCTCTTTATTCCTATCGGCAATCCAGGAAGGGGCAGTCAGTCAAGATGATTCGCGATGGCATCATGCATGGCGACTATAAGTTGATTGACCTCGCAAATGTCCCTCCGATAAAGTAGATTTTGCACTGGAATTGGTGCAGTTGACGCGTCCAGAATTTCTGCGTATAAAGGGCTGCACCCCTAAGTAGCCTTGTCGCCGGTGGGATAGCTGATCTTCCGATTTCCACAGCCTGCACTCACCGCTATTCCGACTTGGGCCGCAAGGAAACAATAGAATGAAGAAAAAAGTGGCAGGAAGTGTTAAACGTTCACCTGCTAAACAACAGAAAACACAAGCTATTAGGAATAGAGCGACGATGCCTGGGAAGAAACCACCTGCCCCGCAGCATAAGCCGACATTCAAGGAAGATCCTGGATTTGCACAGGCTGTGCAAAATTATGAAGCTGCTGTCAAGGCAATGCAGGAGCACAAATTCGAGAAAGCCAAAGGCCTGCTGGAGAAGATACTTACTGGCGGGCAGAAGGAACTCATTGATCGCGCCCGCGTCCATCTGAGTCTCTGCAACCAGCAGCTTGCCGGCGCTGCTACAAGCTTCAAAACTCATGAAGAGCATTTTGACTATGCGGTTTCTCTCATGAATTCCGGGCAATTTGACCAGGCACGCGGACACATGGAGAAGATCCTCAAGCAGAATTCCAAGGCCGACTTCGCTTATTACGGCATGGCGGTTGTCGACTGCCTTACCGGCCAGGTGGAAAGTTCATTGAAGCACCTGGGCGAAGCTATCCGTCTGAATCCGCATAATCGGTTCCAGGCCCGGAACGACTCAGATTTCCAGAACATGGCTGACGATCCCCGATTCACTGAGTTGCTGTATCCTGAGCCTGCAGATCTGCCGCCTTCCAGTCCCGAGCAAAGGAAACGTTAAAGTAAATTCATGCCGTCCCCAGCAGAGCAGAACCGCGGCCTTTCAGCCCGGGGGATTCGTGTGGTTGCGATCGGTGGCGGCACCGGCTTATCTACCCTTCTTAAAGGTCTCAAGCAATACACGGTCCATGCCGGTGAAACCCCGCCGCACGGCCCCTTCATCTCTGACCTTACCGCGCTGGTCACCGTCAGTGACGATGGCGGTTCCAGCGGACGCTTGCGGCGTGAGCTGGGCATGCTGCCTCCGGGTGACGTGCGCAACTGCCTGGTCGCGCTCTCTGAAGACGAGAACCTTCTTTCCAAGCTCTTCCAATATCGTTTTTCCAGCTCCGGAGATCTTGAGGGACACAACTTCGGCAATCTGTTTCTGGCCGCTCTTACTGCCATGACCGGCGACTTCGCTGTCGCCGTAAAGCAGGCGGCGGAAATCCTGGCCACGCGCGGGCACATTCTTCCCGCGACCTCGGCAAATGTCCAGCTTGAGGCCATCATGGATGACGGTTCGCATGTGCTGGGCGAGACCAACATCAATGCCAGCCATCGCCGCATCGTCGAACTCCAGATTGTGCCGGCCAATCCTGAGCCGCTGCCGCAGGCGCTCGCTGCCATCGCCGCCGCTGACGTAATTACCATGGGCCCGGGATCGCTCTTCACCAGCCTGGTTACCAACCTGCTCGTGCGCGGCATTCCTGAAGCCATCGCTAATTCCCATGCGGTGAAGGTCTTCATCTGCAACCTGATGACCGAGGCCAATGAGAGCCTCAATATGAAGGCCTCGGAGCACATCAGTGCCATCTATGACCATTCTCCGCGTAAGATTTTCGATTACGCTCTGGTGAACTCGGCTCTGGTCTCCGCCAGCATGCGCGAGCGCTATGCGGAAGAGCACGCCCAGCAAGTGGAGGCTGATATTTCCGCCATCGAGCAACTAGGCGTGAAATGTATTGCCGGGAACTTTATCCTGGAAAGCCATTTTGCCCGCCACGCCACGGACCGCCTCTGCCAGGAGTTGCTGCGGCTGGCAAATTTCGCGGGTAGCACCCCCGCTTTGGCCCCGCAGGCTTTAAGATGATGGCTTCATGCCTAACCAAAAAATGACCGGCGCCCGCGATTTCGCTATCGTGATTATGGCCGCGGGCAAAGGCACCCGCCTGAAGTCCAAGCGCGCCAAGGTCCTGCATGAGATCGCCGGGCAGCCGCTGTTGGCGCATGTAATCAAGTCAGCGCAGCAAATTGTTGCGGCGGACCACATCCACGTGATCGTCGGCCATCAGGCGGAGAGTGTGCGCGCCGCAGTTGGGCCCATGGGCGTGAAGTTTGTTTTGCAGGCCGATCAGCGCGGTACCGGGCACGCTATCATGTGCGCTCGTGAGCAGGTGGCCGGATATCGGAACATCCTGGTGCTCTCCGGTGACGTGCCTTTGATCCGGCCGGAAACCATCGCCGCTGTACGCGACTTTCATCTCGCCAAAAAAGCGGCCATGACGATTCTCACCGCCGCGCCGCCTGACCCATTCGGTTACGGCCGCGTGATTCGCGCCGGCGCCGGCAGTGACCGCGTGAAGGCCATTGTGGAGCAGAAG
>JBGPZS010000303.1:0-5238 GCA_041493865.1 Terriglobia bacterium | reverse complement strand
TTGCCCCGCGGGACAGATTCCTTGACCGGCGGTCCAATCGCGTCCTTCATCTTCTCTTTCACCTTCTTGGCCAGCTTCTCCACTTCGTCGGCCTTGCGGACCACGTCGATGGACAAAAGGTTTTCATTGGTTTTGTCCACGGCGGCCTTCAATTCCGTGGCCAGTTGAAAGAGCTTGTCCGTGTCTTCGCGGATGTCCTGCTGTCTTTTCTTGTTGGCTTCGCGCATCATCCGGTCCTGCATTTCTTTCTGTGCCGGATCCTGACGCGTTTCCAACTGTGGGGCTGCGGCGGGCGCGGGGGTTGCCATGAAAGCTGTCCCGCACAGCACCATACCTATGCCGGTGACCAGGATGAATTTTCCCAACACAAATGACCTCTTCAGAATAAAGACGTGGTCCGATGATAAAAGTTACCCGGGCCGGCCCTTAGTGCGCTCGGATTCGGAGCGCGCTCTCCCTCAGCCGGTAGTTGACCCGCTTGGCCAGCTTTTCCACTTCTTTGGCCTTGCCTACGGCCTCGGGCGATAGCTGTCCAATCTCATCGACGGCGGCGTATTGCTTCAGTTCGTTGGCCAGGAAGAGGATCTTTTGCGCGTCCTCAACGTTTTCCCGACGCAGTCTTTCCTGGGCTTCCTTCCAGCGTAACTGCCCTAATCGTCGCTCCATATCTGGATTGATGTTCGGAACATTGATCTGCGCCAGAGGCGCCACTCCGGAACGAACGGCCTCAACCGTGGTCCCGGTCAGAGCCAGACACAGGCCAACTGCCAATGCAAATTTGCCCCCCATACAGCCCCCCATCAGAATTGGTGGCGCGATTATAGGCCAGATTTCCCTCGGCTATAATCCAAAATTGACAAGCATGGAAGAAAAATTTGGCAATATATGGCACTACTGGCATAACTACCTGGTGAACTGGACGCGTGACCGCGCGCCCAAGCTGCTGGTAATTCTGGTCTTGGCCTTTATCTTTGTGCGTTTGCTGGGTCTGATCACGCGCAAGCTGGTGGCGCTCAGTGAGAGAGGCCCGGCGCGTGGAGCGGTGCGCACGCAGCAGGTCCGTACCGTCACCGGCGTGATTCGCAGCGTGGGCGTGTTCCTGATCGTGTTCTTCGCCGGCATGTCCGTCTTGAATGACGCCTTCAGCATCAATATTGCGCCTCTGCTGGCCAGCGCCGGCATTGCCGGTCTGGCTATCGGCTTTGGCGCACAAACGCTGGTGAAAGACGTCATCAACGGCTTTTTTATCCTGGTGGAAAACCAGTTTGAAGTGGGTGATACCATTCGCGTGGCTGGAGTCAGCGGCGTGGTGGAAGAAATTACCATGCGCCGCACAACTTTGCGCGACGGCGACGGTACGCTTCACATTGTTCCTAACGGCTCCATCCAGATTGTGAGCAACATGACGCGCGACTGGTCGCAGGTCACGCTGCACGTCTCCGCCGACTATGGCGAAAACAGCGACCGCGTGGTCGAGCTGCTGGAGCAGGTGGCCGCAGAGTTCTATGGCGACGCCCAATTCAAGGACGACGTGGTCTCCGAGCCGCAGGTCCCGGGGATTGAGCGCGTACATGGAAATGAAGTGGATTACCTGATGCTGGTGAAGGTCCGTCCGGGAAAGCAGTACGGCGTGGCCCGTGAGCTGCGGCGGAGAATCAAGGCGGCGTTTGAACAAAACAACATCAAGGCCGGTACCCCAACGCAGGTTTATATTGGTCAATTGCCGGCTTCATAACGACATACTCGAGCACGGTTCATCAATGTCTTTTGCAGATGTATGTTCACATGAAGAACGCTTGTGCTCGCTTACGGCCCTCGAAACGACGGTGTCTGTTTCGGCGCCGGCATCGGCAACTGAAAAGCATTTATGAAACACGCTCTACGCAGAACAAGGGGGCAATATGGATTTAGGACTTAAAGGCCGGGGCGTGATCGTAGCCGCCTCCAGTCAGGGCATTGGACTGGCCACGGCAGAAGCGTTTGCCCGCGAAGGCGCCCAGGTTGCCATGTGCGCACGCACGGAAAAAACCCTGCTTGAAGCCGCCGAGCGGATCCGCAGCCAGACCGGCGCGGAGGTTTACGCCGAGCCCCTGGATGTAACCGACGGAACCGCGGTCCAGCGCTTTACCGAGCAAGTTGCCAAGCGTTTCGGGCGGATTGACGTCTGCGTCGCGAACGCCGGCGGGCCGCCGGCCAAGAATTTTCTCTCTATCTCCGCCGACGAATGGCATAAAGCCGTGGACCTCAACCTGATGAGCACGGTGCATCTGGCCCGGGCGGTAATTCCCTACATGCAGCGCCATCGCTGGGGACGGATCATCACCATTACCTCCATCTCGGTAAAACAGCCGATCGCCGACCTTGTACTTTCAAACTCTGTCCGCGCGGCCGTGGTTGGGCTGGTCAAGAGCTTGTCCAACGAGTTCGGAAAAGAAGGAATTCTGGTGAACAATGTTGCTCCCGGCTATACGGCCACAGAACGCCTCCAGGAACTTGCCCAGGTCCGGGCATTGGCCGCGGGCAGCGGGCCGCAGCAGATTTGCGATTCGTGGGCTGCTGAAACCCCGGTCAGGCGACTGGGCGATCCTAAAGAAATTGCGGACGTGATCGTGTGGCTGGCTTCGGAGCGCGCATCGTACGTGACCGGCCAAACCATTCTGGCGGATGGCGGGATCTACCGTGGACTTTAGTACAGGTGCCGGTTTGCATTTCCCAAAAACGAACTTCGGCGGCTAAAAATGGACACGAGACGCCCCATGGTGTGACATCTAAGAGGGCGTGAAAGAGCATCTCAATAACCCAGATGGCAGTTCTGGGAGTCATTCTTATAGCGGCCACCGCGTTGTTGGTCACGTGGTACAGCTTTTCCCTGCGCCGCAAGCGCAGCAAGGCGAACGAGGCCCTGCGTTGGATCCAATCGGCGTTGGCCGGGCGCGGCCATGTGGTTGGCATCTCCTGGATCACGCCCTCACGTTTTCGCGTTCCGCTGCGGCTTACCTGCGGCGTGTTCCATCGCGCGTGGATGCTGGTGGAGCTGCATGCTCAGCAGACTCCGGTGCAATGGCTTGTCAACAAGATCAGGGGCCGGCGCGAGGTCCTCACGTTTCAGGCCGACCTTGACTGTCCTCCCGCGTTCTCTCTCCATGTCCAGAATTTTCGCTGGTTCGCTCGCAGCAACCGGAAAGCGCCAATCAACCAGCCCGGTTGGAGGTTTGAACACCTGCCGCCTCTGATGATCAGCACAAAACCTGCAAACCAAAGAGAAATAGCCGGCGCCATGGCGTCGCTCAGCAAAGGCGGCAACGGCGACTTCCTGGAGGTCAGCTTCCAGCGCCACTCACCCCATTTTTCCGCCACGCTGCCCTTGGAAGCGCTCGCCCCCGGCGCTCCTGCCCGCACATATATGCTGGACGCGATGAGAGAGCTGGCAGGCAGCGCGTCAGTATTCTAGAAAACCGCCGGAGAGAGTGTTGCTCGCAGAGATTGTTCTGCTCCTGTTGCGGCGCCTCTCAGCGCGTGTCCGGCTTCGCGGCTTTATTCTAGAAAACCGCTGGAGAGAGTGTTGCTCGCAGAGATTATTCTGCTCCTGTTGCGGCGCCTCTCAGCGCGTGCCCGGCTTCGCGGCTTTATTCCCAACAATGAAGCCTGTCGAAACTGGAAAACCTATGCCACAACGGGCATAGGTTCGCAGCAGGAGAAAAGGGATAATGTCGACTCTCCTGCGAAGTCGAGCGATTCAGTTATTTGGCTGAGGGTTTTGCCAGTCCTGGAGGGTCTTGCACGCAAAAGCCCGTGGTGCCGCTGGGAATCCAACAGAAGCATGTGCCGCCGCAATGCACCGTGGCACTGCAGGTACCACGGCAGAAGCCGGCAATGTTGGCGTTTTTTCTCAACTGCAGGGCAGAAACAGTCCCCGCGGAAAGAACGGTCGCCAGGATGGTTGCGAATAGTGTGGCCTTGGCAATCTTTTGAACCATATGTAAGAGCTCCTTTCAGTAAAAGCCGGATGATGGCCTAGATCTCGCGCTATTTTGCCGGCTTGGCTGCAATGAAATTGCACACGCCTACGGTAGCTCCGGGGTTGTTGAAGACGCAGGCGCAGCCCAGAACGTTGGGGCACCCTGTTTTCTTGGTGCAGAAGCCGCGGCAGGTTGTGGTCGTAGCAGTCTGGCTCAACTGGCGTGCAGAAACCGTTCCCGCGCACAGAACAGCGGCAGCCATCGCCGTAAGGATTGTGTTTTTGATTCTCTTATTAGTCATGATTTCGGGGCTCCCTTCCATTGCAGCTCAATAAAGAAAAGACGAATACGTCAGCTATCTGGCTGGCGGTTGAACTCCCGTCGGATGCAACGAGCAAAAACCCGTGGTTGACTCCAGCGGGAAGGCGCATATGCAGCCGCTGGGGCAAGGCGCGTTAGCGCCGCAGGACCCGCGGCAGGCGGAAAAGCCCTTTGCATCGGTCCGCAACTGACGGGCGGAAACCGTCCCCGCAAAGAGAACGGCAGTGATTATCGTTGCAAGCAATGTGGATTTGATTATTTTCTTGCCCATGATCGCTCCTATCAAAATGACAATGCTGGACGAAGGCAGGGAATCTTCGGTTCCAGCTATTTTGCCGGAAGTTTGAGTCCTGGCGGGTCCTTGACACAGCCGCCTGTGGTAGCTCCATCAGGAATCCAGCAGAAGCAGGGACCGTTGCAAGGCACTGTAGCGCTGCAAGTGCCTCGGCAAAAAGTAATAGAGGTTGGGTGGCTCCGCAACTGGCGGGCAGAAACCGTTCCCACAAAAAGAACGGCAGTGACTATGGTTGCAAGCAATGTGGGTTTCATTATTTTCTTGCCCATGATCGCTCTCCTTTCAAATTACAGGGCCGGCTGGTGGCCCTGAGCATTCACGGCAGTCTTACTGTCGGCAAGGCGTTGTTTCAGGTCGGCCAGAGCGGAATCATTCAGGACCCCGGTCCAGACTCGCTCCACTTTGCCTTCGCGGTCCACAAGGATGGTTTGTGGTGTGAGGTGCAAACGATAACTCAGCGCTGCTTGAGGGTCGACTTGCACGAAGAAGGGTACGCCCGCGATCTGGTGCTGAGACACAAAAACCGGATTGGAGGTTGCGGTCACGTCCACTGCCACCGGACGCACGGCTGCGGGGTCCAGAGCGGGAATGAGCTTTGACCACTTTGGCCAGTTTTCGTCACAGAAGCCGCAGGCGGGCGAAAACACCAGCACTAAGACCTTG
>JBGPZS010000416.1:0-4133 GCA_041493865.1 Terriglobia bacterium | reverse complement strand
TTAAAGGTCATCGACTACCAGATGTTCTCCATCCTGCTGCTCGATCCCGTCAAACAGAAGCTGGTGCACCGTTTTTCCGTTCGCTTCAAGGAGAGCATCCAGATCAAGCA
Organism: Terriglobia bacterium; assembly: GCA_041493865.1. Lineage (GTDB taxonomy): Bacteria > Acidobacteriota > Terriglobia > Terriglobales > Acidobacteriaceae > Angelobacter. Next base: position 4,023 of record JBGPZS010000416.1, on the reverse strand, counting down.
TGATATTCCCGTGGGCAAGGGTCTGGTGGGTGCGGCCGCGCAAAGCAAGAAGGCAGTGCTCGCCCCGGACGTGAACCGGGACCCCCGCTATATCAAAGCCAACCCGGAGACGCGCTCTGAACTTTGCGTGCCGCTCATATATAAGGACGAAGTCATCGGCGTGCTTGATCTGGAGCACACGCGCCGGGGTTATTTCACTGAAGACCATCTGCGTACCGTGAGTACGCTGGCGGCGCAGGTGGCCATCGCGATAGAAAATGCGCGGCTCTATGAGCGCATTGCGCGTGAAGAGCAGCGTATGGAGCGTGACCTGGCCATGGCTCGCGAGGTGCAGCACCATTTGTTGCCTGCCACTTCTCCCAGTATGCCTGGCGCTGAGGTCGCGGCACGATTTAATCCGGCGCATGCCATCGGCGGCGATCTATACGATTTTCTTGACTACACTCTGCCTCGCGCCTGCATTGTTGTGGGCGACGTCAGCGGTAAAGGCGCTCCGGCAGCGTTGTACGCCGCTTTGGTCAGCGGCATCCTCCGCAGCCTGGCGCGCGACGAACCCTGCCCCGCGGAGATGCTCAACGCCGTCAATCATTCCCTGAACCACCGCCCCCTGGACGCTCAGTATCTCGTCCTCACTTGCGCTCTCTGGGACGATGAGAAGAGGACAATGCGCGTGGCCAACTCCGGGCTTCCCCGCCCTATTTACGCGAGCGGCGGCCACGCCCACATGCTTGAGGCTGCCGGACTTCCCTTGGGCATGTTTGAAGACGTGTCTTACGATGAAGTCACCATCCACGCCAAGCCGGGCGACGTATTCGTTTTCTTTAGTGACGGCATCGTCGACGCCAGCAATGCCAGGGACGAGCAGTTTGGCCGCAGCCGCGTGGAGCATGTGATCGCAAAGCACGCAGCAGGCACTGCCCGCGAAATTGCGGACGCCATTTTCAACGCAGCGGACGAGTTTTCCGCCGGCTCAGAGGTCTTTGACGATCAAACCGTGGTCGTCTTGAAAGTAAAGCAGGCCACTCGAAATCCGTAACGCCCTGATTACTCGAAATAAGTCGCCATCCATAAGCCCCTCGCGTGCGGGATATCGGCAAGATTCGTATTTAATTCCCATTTACTTCGCCACACGATGGGTCGGATGCTGCTGAACCCAGCAGCACAAAAGACTCTTAGAAACTTTAATCTTCTTCTCTCTCGATTCTAATGACCAAGGCACATTCTGCTCACTGAGAGCTGACACCGCCTTCCGGCCGTGCAATGCGTTGCTGGCGTGTTTCGAACGCCACTGCCCCAATTGCACGCGATTCCTTGGCGTTGCATGCACAGGTCCCAGAGAGCACATATAGGGACCGTGCCGCTAGATGTCAGCGCTAAATTCCGCGCCATGGGTTTCAACACCCTGGCCGGGTGCAGGTAATACTAAGGAGCGCAGCCAATGAGCCGTAAACACCCTGAAGGGTTTTTTCTGTCTGAAAACTCCTCGAAAGCCAGAATTCAGGAAGCGGAAAATGCTAGAAAGAACCGGGCGGAGATCGTTAAGGCATACTCGCAAGGCCAGGTCTCTCGTCGCGATCTAATCAAGTGGGGCCTAATTACAACTGGTGGCGTGCTCGCCCCCATCCATGGTCTAAACCCATTCGTGAAAAGCGCCTTTGCCGCAAGCGGTCCCACAGGCGCACCGCCCAGCCCAGGCCTCAACGGACTGGCTTTCACGCAACCCATGCTTCGCTTTGAAGTTCTTGACCGCAACCCCATCTCTTCGTTAAACCCCATACCCACGGCAATGGCCAATCAGACGTCTCAGGCCGTCGATCCGTTGTTGGGCGGCGGGGTTGGCCCTATTGAAGGTCGTCCTCCGGGACAGGATTGGGCCCACCAGCGCTTTGACCTCTTCCCGCCACAGGTAGCTATTGAAGCCACGCAGGAAGGCGCGAAGATCAACACTAAGAACGGTCAGAACATCCATCCCAAATTCCACCCCAGCCTGCCCGACCAGGGTCCGCTGGCCATGTGGACCTTCAACGGGACCATTCCGCCGAAGTTGGCGCTTGGCCGTTACGGCGAGCCGATCCTGTTCCGCCATCACAACCAGCTTCCCGCGGACGTAACCAGGAACGGCGGTTTCGGACGCCACACCATCTCCACCCATGAGCACAACGGACACCACGGTGCGGAGAATGACGGCTTTACCGGCGCGTTCTTTTTCCCCGGACAGTTCTACGACTATCACTGGCCGATCATCCTGGCCGGTCATGACACCATCAATCCGGACGCCACCGATATTCGCGCCGGCAGCCCGGCCGACAACGGCGGAATCAACAAGGTCCCCGGTGACTGGCATGAGACCATGAGCACCCACTGGTTCCACGATCACATGTTCAGCTTCACTTCGCAGAACGTGTACAAAGGCAACGCTGCCATGTTCAACCTCTACAGCGCCCTGGATCGTGGCAATGAGTCAATTGCTGATGGCGTAAACCTGCGTCTGCCCAGCGGTACCTCTAAGTCGTGGGGCAACCTGGATTACGACGTTAATCTGATGCTGGCTGACAAAGCCTGGGACGCCAACGGGCAGCTCTTCTTCGATATTTTCCAGCTCGACGGATTTATCGGCGATGTAATGACCGTAAACCTCTGTTACAAGCCGTTCTTTGAAGTGGAGCGCCGCAAGTATCGCTTCCGCATTCTGAACGCCAGCGTTTCCCGCTTCTTCAAACTTTGCCTGAGCGATGGCTCGGCGATGATTCAGATCGCGAACGACGGCAATCTGCTGCCCCAACCCGTGACCCTCACTCAGTTGGACGAACAGGGCATCGCCGAACGGTATGACATCGTCATTGACTTCTCGCGCTACAACCTTGGCGACAAAGTCTGGATGGTGAACCTCTGCGAGCACCAGGATGGCAAGAAGCCTTCGGCAGATCGCTCCCTCGCCGACGCGCTGAACGGCAAGTCCCAGGACCCCTGCGTAGGAAAGATCCTGGAGTTCCGCATCACCAAGAACCCGGCCCAGCCTGACCAGAGCCAGGTTCCTGCGCAGATGATTCCCAACCCCGATCTCTCCAACGTTCCCGTGGTCCGCGAACGCATCTTTGAATTCGGACGCGGCGCCATCAATCCTACGGATCCGACTGACAAAGATCCGTGGGGCGTTAAGACTGACCTTGGGACCATGCTCACCGCCGATTACGGCCGGGTCTCCGCGGCGCCCACACCGGGCACGCGTGAAGTCTGGACGCTCAAGAACGCCGGCGCGGGCTGGGACCACCCCATCCACATCCACTTTGAAGAAGGCCAGATTCTCGCCCGCAACGGCAGCGCTTCAAACGTACCGGCTTGGGAAAAAGGCCGCAAGGACGTATATCGCCTGCGTCCGGGTGGAAGCGTGACCCTTACCATGCAGTTCCGTGAGTTCTACGGAATGTTCATGGAGCACTGCCACAACACCGTGCATGAAGATCACGCCATGCTCGTTCGTTGGGAACTGGATCGCGGCCTCGTTCCGATGCCAACTCCAATCCCGACACCGCAGGGAGTGGGCTACATTGCATCAACCACTCTGCCCACCGCGTTCAACCAGCCTTCGGGACCCGCCCGCAGCACTTCGGGTGGCGGTTCAGGCTCCGGCGGCTCCGGCTCAAAGGGCGGCCTGGATGCCGGCGGTTCCGGCGGCGGAAGCGGCTCTGGCAGTGGCAAAGGCTCGAGCGGCGGCAGCGGCTCTGGGAAAGGCAAATAAGAAGACCACCAGCGGCGGACGTCCTTCCGGGGCGACCCGCCGCCTTCATCATCATGATCATCTGGGAATCAAAGGAAGCAGACACCATGCGACGGAATGGTTGGGCCATCCTGACGGCGGCAGCCGCCTTTTTTCTTGCGGCGGCGGTTTATCTCACTTTCGGCGTAACACCGGCCGCTGCCGATAACTCCTACTGGGGCGCCAACTACTTTCCCAACGTGCCGCTCATCACGCAGGACGGCAAGACCCTGCATTTCTATGACGATATGCTCCGCGGCAAAATC
>JBGPZS010000075.1:0-11534 GCA_041493865.1 Terriglobia bacterium | reverse complement strand
CTCCACCAGGTACGCGGCAATCGGGCCGTATACCATGGTCACGAAGATCACCTGAATGAACACGAGTAAAACAAGCATGGGAACGTTAGGATTCGGCGCCTCTTTGGCCGGAACCAGTTTATTCGGATCTGCGGGATCGGTGGTCAAGGGTGTCAAGGTCCATGCGCCGGTGACCGGGTTTTTCTGAGACTTAAATGTGACTACATGATTGCCCGCTGCGCTCTCCATCGCGTGGTAGATCGGGTAGTAGCTGAGTACGGCAAGCAGACAGCCCGCCATAATGATCTTCTTGCGGCCGATTTTGTCGGAAAGAGCTCCAAAGACGGTAAAGAACGGCATACCGAACAACATGGCCAGCGCAACAATGATGAAACCGGTGCGCAGATTCACCTTCAAAATCGATTGCAGGTAGAACAGCGCGTAGTACTGGCCTGTGTACCAGACCACGCCCTGTCCAGCGGTCGCGCCAAGCAGCGAGATCAGGACCAGTTTGAGGTTGGGCCAGTGGGTGAACGCGTCCTTGAGTGGTTGCGCCGAACTCATGCCGCTGCTCTTGATCTGTGCAAAAATGGGTGATTCCTTCATTTTGAGACGAATATACAGCGAAATCATCACCAGGATGATAGAAACCAGGAAAGGAATGCGCCAGCCGTAACTCTGGAAATTTTCCGGCGTCATATAGAACTGTAGGGCCAACACGGTCAGTAGGGAGAGGAACAAGCCCAGCGTTGCCGTAATCTGAATAAAACTGGTCCAGAAGCCGCGCTTGTTGTCGGGAACGTGCTCTGCCACGTAGATCGCGGCCCCGCCGTACTCCCCGCCCAGCGCCAAGCCTTGTAACACGCGGATGCCGATCAGCCCTATGGGAGCAAACCAGCCGGCTTGCTTAAACGTTGGCATGAGGCCGATCAGAAAAGTGCCACCGCCCATCACAGTGAGTGTAACCAGGAAGGCGTACTTACGGCCCACGAGGTCCCCGATCCTTCCAAAGAAGAGCGCGCCAAATGGACGCACCCCAAATCCGATGAAGAATGTGGCAAGATAGGCGATCAGGGCGAACGTGTTGTTTCCCGTCGGGTAGAATTTTTGCGACAGCACGACTGCCAGGCTGCCGAAAATGTAAAAATCATACCACTCGATCATGGTCCCGACCGAAGAGGCCAGAATCACCATCCATATTTTTTGAGTCGAAATCTGGTCCGATGAGGTCACCGGCATAGCAACACTGGACATACGGCCCTCCTGGAAAGGACTCAGACCGGCCAAGACCTGGTCCCTGTTTTTATTTTTAGCTGACTTTTAACCCATCAAAAACCGAACATTATTCCGCTTGAATATGAATTTCTTTCCCCCTTGAACTCGAAGAATGACCGAAGCTCTTCCTTGAGAGTCCCCCTGGGAAAAAGAGTGTTCAGGCTCTGGGAGACACGCCCTTTGTCCGTCACGTGGCCAGCCAGAGAGCGGTCGTCTATTTGGCAACCTAGGGTAGTCGGATTCACGCAGATGTCAAGGGGAAACGAAAAAGTGAACATGGATCGTTCACGGCGCCCGTCAGGCAAGGAATGGCGCTGGATCCCGGTCTGAACTCAGTTGCAAACAACTCTTGTTAATCGTGACCGCGCGGGGATATCATGCACCCTTCTGTATTTGCCGCCGTGTTGCTGAGATCTTGAAAACTCCGGTCTTCGTCGTCTGGGGCCGCAGACTGCCTTGAGGAGGGGATATGAGGGAGAGTTTAACTTTCGTTGGCACGCATTTACGTTGCAGGACGGCGCTTTTACTGCTGCTCGGTGGAATGGTGGCGCTATTTGCCGGTTCCAGACCAGCCATGGCGGCAGACGACACCATCAACATCGGCGTAGTGATGCCCACCACCGGAAGCGAGAGCAAACCCGGCCAGTATCAAAAAGAAGGCATTGAACTTGCGATCAAACAGATCAATGACGCCGGCGGCATCATGGTGAAAAGCCAAGGCAAGAAGCTCAAAATCAATGAGATCTTTTACGACGACGGCTCTGACTCCAAAAAGTCGGCTTCGCTGGCCGAGCGGGCCATGAGTTCAGACGGCGTTGTCGCCGTTCTTGGCGGCTATTCCACGGTACTGGGGACGGCTGAATCCGTGATGGCGGACCGCTACAAGACCCCGTGGATCACTACCGGGGCCGGCGCCACCGCTATTTTCGGCAAAGGTTATCAATACGCTTTCGGGACCCTGAGCCCGGTGGCGCTGATCGGCACCACGAGCGGGGAATTTTTGGGCAGCTTGATCGATCAAGGCAAGCTGAAGAAGGGCATGAAAGTCGCAATCGTGGTCGAGAATACGGACCACGGAGTGGACTACGTGCAGGGTTTCACGGAGTGGTCCAACAAGCACCCTGGCTATTTCGAGGTTGTACTGAACGAGAAATTCGAGCTGAACGCCACGGATTTCTCCGGCGTGCTGCAAAAGGTAAAGAGCAGCAAGGCAGACATTTTCCTCTCGGACGCGCACCTGCCTGATTACATCACCATGCACCGCCAGTACCTGCAAAACGGCTTGCATCATCAGATGATCAGTTACGGCGCCCGCGGACCGGAAGCGGCTGCCCGCCAGGCACTGGGCGCGGGAACGGACTATATCTTCTCCGGTATCTGGTGGTCCAACAAGCTGCCTTATCCTCAGGCAAAGAAATTTGCCGAGGATTACAAAGCCTTCACCGGCCATGACGTGGACTCGTGGTATGCGGCCCCCGCCTATGACGGTATGCGCATCTTGGCCAAAGCCATTGAGACCGCGGGCACGCTCGACAAAACAGCAATCCGCGATGCCTTAAAGAAAGCGCAATTGAAGGATTCCGTGCTTCCGGGCCAGGTGTTGAAGTTCGGCGCTAATGGACAAACGGAATATCCCTTCGTGATCACGCAAAACAAGCCTGAGAACAAAGTCGATATCGTTTTTCCCAAAGACGCGGCTACCGGTGAGCCAGTGGCGCCCGTACCGAACAAGTAGCATTGCGACTCCCGAATGGATGCTGTCGAGTATCTCGACCTGCTGTTGAAGGCGCTGCTGCTGGCGGGCGTGTACTCCGCAATGGCCGTCGGCATGACGGTCATTTACGGGGTCATGAAAATCGTGAACCTGGCCCATGCCGGGTTCCTGATGCTGGGAGCGTACTTTGCCCTGGAGATGTTCCAGCGCTTCCACATCGATCCAATCCTGGGGGCCGTGCTCGCTCTTCCGGTTTTCTTCGTATTCGGAATGGCGGTGCACTGGCTTCTGGTGCGCTGGCTTCCGAAATCAAATACTCCCACTCTCGCTTCCCTGCTGCTGATGTTTGGCTTTTTACTGGTCCTGCAAAACATCGCGTACCTGATCTGGGGTAACGAAGACCAATCCATTCTGACCCCGCTCACGCTTTCTTCGATACAAATCGGCGAGATTTCCATTGCCAAGGTGAAGCTGGTTGTTTTCGTCGCCGCAGTGGTTTGCATGATCATCCTGCAGATTGTGTTTCACCGCAGCTGGTTCGGCAGGTCCATGCGGGCGTTGATCCAGAACCCCTACGCCGCGCAGATTGTGGGTGTGGACGACCAAAGGACTTCCCGGCTGACATTCGGCCTTGGGACCGCGTTCGCCGGATTCGCCGGTGCTTTGCTGGGTATGCTTTATTCCTTCAGTCCGGACTTCGGCCGGCCATTTTTGCTGCGATCATTCGTAATTATCGTGCTTGGCGGACTGGAATCCGTTTCCGGGGCGGCCTTGGGCGCCGTCGTACTGGCCATCTTGGAGACATTCAGTATCAGCCTGCCGATACCGTGGTACTGGCACAAGTGGACTTTCTTCTATTTGCCTCCCAGCTTCCAACCCGTGGTTCCTTTCGCATTGCTGGTGGTAGTTTTAGTCATCATGCCTAACGGCCTTGCCAGCTTGTTTAACCGGAAATGGAAGGCTGCATGAAGGCCCCCTCGGGCGTTGGCGGCTGGTTGAAAATTATTCTGCCCTGGCTGTTGCTGCTGGTCCTGTTGTTACTGCCCGCAGCCGGTCTGAGCGCCAACCTGATGCGGCTGCTGTTCATCACCGCGGTCTGGACAACAACCAGTCTCGGGTGGAACCTGCTGGGCGGCATGGCAGGCCAGGTTTCTTTCGGCTTTGCCGTGTTCTTTGGTCTGGGCGCTTACACCACCGCGCTGCTCATGCACGCGGGACATAGTCCATACCTCGGGTTTCTGGGCGGCTCTGCCATCGCCATGCTGGCATCGTTCTTCATCGGGCTGCCCACGTTCCGGCTGCGCGGACCATATTTCGTGATCGCCACCATCGGCGTAACCGAAGCGGTGCGCGTGATCATGAACAATCTGGACATCACGGGAGGCGCCAGTGGGTATCGCATCACAGAAGACAAGCCATTCAACCAGTTTGAGCATTACTACTCAGCGATGGCAGCGGTCGCCCTGGCAGTCGTCGTTTGCACAATGATCGCTAACAGCAAGTTTGGACTGGCACTGCGTGCCATCAAGCAGGATGAAGATGCTGCCGCCGACCTGGGCGTAAATCCGTACGTTTCCAAGTTGTGGATCCACGCGATCGCCGCCGGGCTCACCGCCATTGCCGGCGGCATCTATGCCCGCCGCGCGGCGTTCTTTTACCCGGGCGACGTCTTCGCCTTCCAGACTGGCATCTCCATCCTGCTCATGCCCGTGATTGGCGGGATCGGTACAGTGTGGGGCGCGGTTCTGGGTGGCGTGATCTTTGGCATTGTGGAAGAGGAACTTGTGGTGCATTTTCCCAATCTCCACTTGTTGATTTATGGTTCACTATTGATTGTGATCATCTTGCTGGAGCCTGATGGCCTGCTTGGACTCTTGCGGCGTCTCTTCCGGCTGTTTAGGAGCAAACGTGAAGATTCTGGAAGTCCAGACGCTGACCAAATACTTTGGGGGCGTGGCGGCGTTGAAGGACGTGAGCTTTGATATCCCGGAGAACCAAATCTGCGGGTTCATCGGGCCGAATGGCGCCGGCAAGACTACGCTGTTCAGCCTGATCACCGGCGCTGTGCGTCCCTCCGCGGGCAAAGTCCACCTCCGGGGCAAAGATGTCACCGGCATGGACGCTGCTTCCCTGGTGAAGAAAGGCGTGGCCCGGACCCACCAGGTGGTGCGACCGTTCAAGGCGATGACCGTGCTTGAAAACGTGCAGGTTGCGGTGCACTATGGCCGCCGCGCGGTGACCCGCACAGCCGTGGCCAGGGACCAAGCGATGGAAGCATTGCACCTTGTAGGGTTGGAACGCAAAGCAGGCTCTCTGGCGTCAGCCATCTCTCTGGGCGAGCAAAAACGATTGGAAGTGGCGCGCGCACTGGCCACCGCACCGGAGCTGCTGCTACTGGATGAAATCTGCGGCGGCCTCACTGGCTCAGAAACCGGCGCCATGCTGGAGTTACTTCGCCGCATCCGGGAAAGCGGAACCACCATCATGTATGTGGAACATGATATGAAAGCGATCATGGCCGTCTGCGACCGTATTACTGTGTTGAACTTCGGCCAGAAGCTGGCGGAAGGAAAGCCGGAAGATATCCAGAATGACGAGTCGGTCATTGAAGCTTACCTTGGCAAAAGCACCTTCGGGAGCAAGAAACGTGCCTGAAATCCAAGCTCCCGCAGTTGCAAACGACAAGCTTCTAGTTGCCCAGAATCTCGAAGTGAGCTACGGGACAACGCAGGTCCTCTGGGGTGTTGGCTTTTCCGTGGCCAGGGGCCAAGTTACATGCATGATCGGGTCAAACGGAGCGGGCAAGACAACCGCGCTCAATACTGTCGCCGGCGTGCTTCCTGCCAAAAAGGGACGGCTCCTGCTCAACGGGGACGACATCACTTCATTCTCCACGCGTGAACGGGTACAACGCCACATCAGCCTGGTACCTGAAGGCCGCCAGCTCTGGCCCGGTATGTCTGTGGAAGAAAACCTGCTGATGGGATGTTTTCTCCGCCAGTTTCGTCAGCGAGCACAGGCAGGGTTGGCGCGGGTCTATGAACTCTTTCCTCAACTGAAGGAGCGCCGCCACCAGATGGCAGGAACGCTTTCCGGAGGCGAGCAGCAGATGTGCGCCATCGGCCGCGGCCTCATGTCAGAACCGCAGTTGCTCATGCTCGACGAACCCTCGCTCGGCCTGGCGCCCAAGCTCGTCGACGAAATCTTTGAATTCATCAGCAACATCGCTCGCCAGGGCGTTACCATCCTGCTGGTGGGGCAAAACGTGAATTACACGCTTCAGATCTCTCACTATGGATACGTGATGGAAACCGGGCGCATCACACTGGAAGGCCCCTCGGACATGCTGATGAACAATGAGTTCGTGCGCCGCGCCTACCTTGGAGTAACAGAAGAAAAACAAACAAAATGACCGCAAGAGCTGGCCCTCCGGCTGGCTACATCCATAAATCTGAGAGCTTCACTTGTTCTGCCTGGCTGCTTTGTAGGCAAATGCGTGGAACTCGGTTTTGTGGGGTAATAGCTGAACATCGGCAAATCCGAAACTCTTCAAGGTAAGCACCAGGCTTTCCTTGGTCGCGGGATGAGGCAAAAGGGCAGGATGAATTTCACAGCAGACCAGGCGGCACTCAGGAAGGCTTAAAGACCGGCGGAGCCCTTCCAGTACAGCGCCCTCGTATCCCTCGACATCGATCTTAAGGACAGTAGGAGACGGAAGATTCTGGGATTGACGAAAAGTATCGCCCTGGACGAGGTTGATTGTTTGCCGGGCGCCTGTCGTCCAGTCAGGGCCGAGCTGGCCGCTATTGATCGCGCCCACACCGTGTCCCAGATAGAGAATCTCCTCCGCATCGCGATCACCGACGGCCTTGCAATAGGAAGTTATGTTCGACAGACCATTGATCTGGATGTTCCGTTCAAGCCGCGCATGGCACTCTTGCTCGGGTTCGAAGGCAATGACGCGTTTCACCTTTTGCGCCAGGAGAACCGCGTAAAGGCCGTGATGAGCGCCAATGTCATAGACCACATCTTCGGGACGCACTTCTGAGAGTAGCCGGGCCAGGGCACGCTCCTGAGCGCACGCTTCCACGATCCGCAGGTCGCGAGCGTTTGCGGAGAAAAAGTGCCCGGACACTCCGCCGGCCGAAATTTGAATGGAGTCGCCTTTCTGGGCCAAACGGTAGTAAAGACTCTGTGCTTTCTTCTGCAGTCCAAGCGCGCGTATCACGCTACGTACCTTGGGTGAGTAGGAAAGGCGGCGTACAAACAGAGGAAGCAAAGTAAGTTCCTGGCAGAATCTGCTGCTGGTGTCAGCGAAGGGTTTTTAACATCCAGTTCCTTCGCTGTCAACTCACGCTCTTCAGTCCGCCAGTTCTAGGCCCGTTTCTCTCTCAGAATGAGAACATGTCGCTGAGATCGTTGCCCAGTTGGTTTCTAGCATTCAGGGCAGGCAGCCCGAATGTAGTCTGGATGAATTTCAGTATCGAGACGTCATCCATTTGCATGTGGGAGATGTAGTTTTTCTTCGCGAACGGAGAAATGACCAGCATGGGCACGCGCGGCCCATAGCCCTGGGCATCGACTTGCGGAGGTGGAACATGGTCCCACCAACCTCCGCTTGAGTCCCAAATCACGATGATCGCTACGTTCGACCATACGGGAGCCGCCTGGACTTGGCGAATAAAACCGTCGAGCCAGCTTATGCCGCTGGTTATGGGAACTCCGGACGCAGGATGCATGCTGTGCCCCGGTCCCGGCTGTACAAATGAAACCGTGGGCAGCGTACCCGCTGCAAGGTCCGCGGAAAATTTGGAAAGGTCGCGTATGTTGGGCGACGTATGTGTGTCAGTAAAGAATTGGAACGGGTTCTCCTGTGGCACGTAAGAGCTGCACACGCCAAGCTTTTCCTGGTACCAGGCCCACGCCAACCCTTTCGTGGCGAGCTGGTCGCCGACGTGTGGGAATGTGTAGCCCGAGCTCGCCGTTACCTGCGTGTTGCACGGAGGAAAGAACGGCTGAAGCAAGCCCGCATGATTATTGTCGTCGGCAGCCACCAAGTAGAGCTGGTTGCTTGGAGCGTCACTCATAACCGAAGGGAAAAAGTTGTCGGCCAGCGCAAATTGCTGGGCCCATGTCCACAAAGTGTTCATCCCGGGGGAGGTGTTGTCATAGTGCCCCATGGAAGTCGCACCGTTATAAAAAGCAAATTTGTCCATAGCACCAGAATCCCATGTGCGCAGGAAGTCATTGCGGGAGTGCGGCAGGTCCGCCGTGGCGGAGCTGGTGAGCAACTGCGGAGTGACGCTTTTCCCGCTGGAGTCAGTTTGTGTAAAGCCTGGAACACCCGGACTGATCCCGTTGGCGCCCGGGAAAGTTCCGAACAGATGGTCAAACGAGCGGTTCTGCATGATCACTACGATCACATTCTTGATCGGCACACCTTGAGCCGTTGGGCTCGGTGTGGGCGATGGCGCAGGAGACGCACCTTGCACACCGCCGCAGCCAATCGCTAAGGCCAGAAAGAGAACGCTGAAAAAAAACAAAAATACTTGTCTCAAGGTTCTCGCACCTCTCTCTCTGTATGAGACCAGTCTGCTCTCCTCAGTTGGCTTAAGAATTCACGGTTTTTTAACAAAATTCGGGTACTTACTTAATCCCACGGGGCTAAGGGCGTACGGATGAATTCTTTTCACGCCCGAAATCGCAGACGGTATTAGCTTTGACCTTGCTGGCGCCTGGACCATTTTGTCTTGCTGTGCGCCCACAGGAGATGTAATCTCCAGACCACCTATAGCGCATGCAGAGCTTATTGCGGGACTTCCTGCTTTCCTATTGTCCAGCGGCGGTAAGGCGCACTTTGCCGCCTGAATCCACGCTGAGAGCGCTGCGCGCAGCCACCTGGAGCGGCCTTGCACAGTTGTTGCTGGCGTTACTGGTCTTGATTGTCCGGCTCAAAAGCCATTTTGTTGTGCGCGCGCAGCAGTTAGCGCCGCGCATAACCGGCGCGAATGCGACCGGACAAGCAATCATTGTTGTCATTGTTACGCTCGAATACCTGATCCATCCTCTCTCATTGTTCCTGCTGTACCTGGCGGCGGAAGGGCTCGTCCGCTTTATCGGCGGCCTGATCACCAGCGAGATCGTCCCAACCCTGTTGGTTTCGCTTGGCTTCAGGGCAGTTGACATGTTTTCCCGATCACGCGATCGACGCCAGGGCGCGTCGCTCCTGACCGATATCCTCGATCACATGCCAGATGGTCGGATCCGGATTGCTTCCCCAAGCACGAAGGCCGGCTGGAATGCCAGCATCACTATTGGGATCAACGGACAATGGTTTGAAGTGGAGCAAGAAGAAGCCGGCCCGCCACCGCGATCGTTTATCTACATTCTGCGCCCAGCGCCTCCAGGAAAAGTTCTACGAGGCTACCAGGAATATGCTGCACCTTCTGTTTTGAGCGCGAGCGCGGCAAAAGAACGGAGTTCGAATGCGGATGTGTCTTTGAATAAAAAATGAGTTCTTTCATTTTTCCTGATACGGGTTACAATCCAAAATTAGAAATCTTCAACTATGGCAACATCAATTGCTCCGATCGCTCCGGTAGACCCGCCGGTCATCAAAGCCGCCGGCGGTATTCTGCAGCGCAGTACTCCTCGAGGCGATGAAGTGATGGTGGTTTACCGCAAACGCCACCAGGATTGGACGCTCCCCCGCGGCAAGGTCAAAGACGGTGAATCCTTCCAGGAAGCGGCGATGCGCGAAGTGCAGGAAGAAACCGGCTGTTCCTGTCGGATTGGGAATTACCTGGGCACCATCAGCTATTCCGACAATGGCGTGCCGAAGGTCGTCCTTTTCTGGAAAATGTCGCTCGTCGAGGACAAGGGCACAAAAAACAACGAGGAAATTGGCGAGGCGTTGTGGCTGCAAGTACCGGCGGCGATCGAACGCCTGACGCACGCGCAGGAGAAAGCGTTGCTCTCGCGCGTTGGCAGCCTTCCCCAACAACACCAAGCCAAAGTGGAGCCTGTAACAACGGTGGCTGGCCCGGCCGCGGCAACACAGCCCCGGAATAGCAGAAAGCCTTCCGTAGAAAATAATCGAGCGCACTCGCGCCTGCTGCAGGAATGCGAAGCCTTCCGCGTGGAACTGGGCTTCCTGGAGCGCCGCAATGCGCGGTCTGACAATTTCTGGGCAGCGGCAGCGTATGAGCAGCTCGATAACGTGCATCGCTGCCTGGACAGCAACGACATTGAAGGCGGCTGGTTTGGCTTGCACGCCGCGCAGCGCTATGCCGTCTTCGGCATGAACCAGACCGAACTGGCCAATCGCGCCCATGTTCTGCGCGAAGAAGCGCTGAAAATCACTTCCTGGCGGGGGGAGGCCATTGAGAACCTGCTGGCTGTCAATGAAGACCGGCTTACCGCGGAGTGCGTGGCTGATGCCACGTCCCTGCGCAACGAAGACTCCACCAACCAGTATTACAAAACCAGGCTCACCGGAGATCAGCTTCGCATTCTTCTCATCATTTGCGCACTAGCGGCGGTAGCCTTGGCACCATTCATGTTACTCTCCGGACGCATACCCATGGTGGCTGCGGTGGTCTTCTTCGGCCTTCTCGGCTCCACGTTTTGCTCGGCACAGTCCCTGATCCTGGGGCGCAATGAGTCCAGGATTTCTAACATGTTCATTACCATGACGCCGGTCCTGTTCGGAGCCATCGCCGGCCTGGCCGGATACGCCATTTACGAATACATGGCCGTCCTCACTTTCCATTCCGGCGAGCGGCACACCAGCGCCGTGCTGGCGTTGGCGTTCCTGTTCGGATGTCTGGGACAGCGACTGCTCGCGCGCATCGCCGGCGGACGCAAGAGAAAAAAAGTCCGCGCGTAATTGGCGGAATGTTTCGGCTGTTCGTTTGCTGTCAAAAATTATTTAGCAACTACGTACGATTATTTTCCCGATCTGCTCTCTTAAAGATTCCACATTCGGACCTGATGCATTGAACTCACCCGTCCCGCAGACCGGCGAAGTCTCCTCACAACCCCTGGCACGCCGCCTTGGGTTATTTGACTCGACCATGCTGGTCATGGGCGGCATTGTGGGCGCCGGCATTTTTATTAACCCATACGTGGTGGCCCAGCGTGTGCACACTCCGGCACTAGTGCTGGGAGCGTGGGTAGCGGGTGGTCTGCTCGCTCTGGCAGCCGCGTTTATCTGGGCCGAACTAGCGGACCGCATGCCTCAAGTGGGCGGCCAGTACGCTTATCTTCGTGAAGCCTATCATCCGCTCGTCGCGTTTCTTTACGGCTGGGTGCTCCTGCTGGTAATTCAGACGGGCGGCATGGCTGCGGTCACAGTCACTTTCTCCCGGTACTTCCTTGAGCTTACGGGCTGGCACGCCGCCGAGTGGTGCCACCACCTCCACGTCCGTGCCGCTAGAACGGGAACGAATCTCGAGACGGCCGCCCATGTGCCGGACTCGTTCGCGCATTCCCGCGATGCCAACTCCGACCCGCGCCAGGCTCAAGACTCCGTCGTTCAAATTGCCGCCAATCCCGTGACCCTGAT
>JBGPZS010000210.1:0-7003 GCA_041493865.1 Terriglobia bacterium | reverse complement strand
CTACTGCTGGAAATGCGTGGCCAACGTTACTCCTTACATCACGGCGATGGAAAAACTGGCCCGGCAAAACCTGAGTGAAAGCCATCCTTCACGACTGGTGGAATTGCTTTTCCATTCCCACCCGCCCATCTCCAAGCGCATCGCCGCAGCGGAAGCCTGGGCCAGAGATCATCGTCCCAGCCTGGCCACCTGATTTATTTTTTAACGACCTGAAGATTTATTCGTGTTCTCGCCATTGAGGCATACAAAACTTCGGCTTCAGCCGCTGAAGTAAGCATCTACCTGCCCGCCAACACCATCTCTTCCACTCGCCGCAGGTCTTCTTCGGTATCCACGCCCACGGTGTTGAAGGGCGTCTCCGCCACATAGATGTCGATGCCGTTATCGAGAAAGCGCAGTTGCTCCAGCCGTTCCGCCGCCTCCAGTTTCGATTCAGGCAAGTTGCAGAACCGGTCCAGCGCCGCGCGTCGATAGGCGTAGAACCCCAAATGCTTGAAGTAACCGATGCCGCCGCTCTTATCGCGATCAAAGGGAATGGTCGAACGTGAAAAGTAGAGTGCGCGGCCGTTCAGGTCAGTCACCACTTTCACCGCATTGGGATTGTCAATGTCCTGCGCCGGGCACGGCGTCTTGATGGTGGAAACCATCACCTTGGCGTCTTGCATCGGCTTGAGCAGGGCATCCAGGTGCTCGGGCCGCGCCAGGGGTTCATCGCCCTGAATGTTTACGTAAACGTCGGCCGCAATACGCCGGGCCACTTCATACACGCGGTCCGTGCCGCTGCGGTGCCCGGCCGATGTCATTTGCGCCTTCCACCCGCGTGCCTGCGCAAACTGCATGACCTCTTCCGAATCCGTGGCGATGATCACGTCCTGTAACAGTGGAGATTTTCTGGCCGCTTCATATACGCGGGCGATCATCGGCTGGCCCGCGATCTCGCGCAACACCTTGCGCGGCAGACGCGTGGAAGCCAGGCGCGCGGGGATGATGGCGATGGCGGAAAAGGTTTGTGTCATGAGCGGAGGTCCCGCCTACCTCTTCCTCATCTGCTGCAGTTTCTGCGACTTTTCTTCCACGCTCTTTACCAGCTTGCCTTTCATCTCTTTCAGCTTGCCGGCCACCGTTGTGTTGCTTAGCCCGATGATCTGCGCCGCCAGGATCCCTGCGTTGGTCGCGCCGGCCTTGCCGATCGCCGTTGTGGCCACGGGAATGCCCGCGGGCATCTGCACAATGGCCAGCAATGAGTCCATGCCGTTCAGCGGAGTGGAAGGAATGGGCACGCCGATCACCGGGATTGTGGTCTCGGCGGCAATCACTCCGGCCAGGTGCGCCGCTCCACCCGCCCCGGCGATGATGACTTTGATCCCGCGGCCGGCGGCGTTGCGCGCATACTCCGAGGTCCGCGCCGGCGAGCGATGCGCCGAGGTCACGTCAATCTCATACGCGATGCCAAAGTCGTCCAGCGCTTTGGCCGATTCATTCATGATCTCAAGGTCGGAATCCGACCCCATCACAATCGAAACAAGAGGGCTCTCTGCCATGAAGTGTTTTTCCTTATGAAATTATTTCTGCGCTTTCAGGGCCCGCGCCCCAATATCTTTGCGGTAATACATGTCTTCAAAGCTGATCAGCCTTACGGCCTCATAGGCGTGCGCGATCGCCTCTTCCAGACGCGGCGCGCGCGCCGTAACGCCCAGCACGCGTCCTCCGCTGGTATAGAACACGCCATCGCGTTTGCTGGTGCCGGCGTGAAAGACCTTCACATTTCCCAGGCTGCCTGCGCGGTCCAGCCCTGAAATCTGCTTTCCGCTCATAAAGCTTCCCGGATACCCGCCAGACGCCACTACTACGCAACAGGAAGCGTCGCGCGACCACTTGAACTCGCCGTCGCTCACGCGGCCCTCGATCGCGGCTTCAATTGCGTCCAGCAGGTCGCTATCCAGCCGCATCAGCACCGCCTGCGTTTCCGGATCGCCAAACCGGCAGTTGAATTCCAGCACCATGGGCCCGCGCGCGGTCATCATGAGCCCGCAATACAAAATGCCGCGATATTCCGCGCCCTCTGACTTCATGCCCGTGATCACCGGACGCGCAATGTGATTCAGCAACCACTCCGTCATACCCTCATCGAGCAGCGAATCCGTGGAATACGCGCCCATTCCTCCGGTGTTGGCGCCTTTGTCGCCATCGCCAATCCGCTTGTGGTCCTGTGACGGCACCAGCGCGGCCACGCGCTCGCCATCGCTCAGCGCCAGGAAGGAGACCTCTTCACCTTCGAGAAATTCTTCCAGTACCACGTTCGCCACCGGCGTACCCAGCAGCTTGCCGTTGAACATCTCCACGCCTGCCGTGGCGGCTTCTTCCTTGGTGGGGGCGATCACTACACCTTTGCCCGCGGCCAGACCATCGGCCTTGACCACCACCGGAGTGGAGAACAGCCCCAGCGACTTGCGCAACTCCTCTTCCGACGAGCAGACCGCATAGTGTGCCGTGGGGACCTGGTGCCGCTGCATGAACTCCTTGGCGAAGCTCTTGCTTGTTTCCAGTTGCGCGGCTTTCTGCGTTGGACCAAAAATCCTCAAGCCCCGGCGGGTGAATTCGTCCACCACGCCCAGGGAAAGAGCAATTTCCGGGCCTACCACCGTCAGGTCCGGCTGGATCTGGTGCGCCACCGAAAGCATACTGGCCAGGCTCTTGGGGTCGCCGGGCAGGCACGTGGCTTCTTCACAAATGCCGCCATTGCCCGGCAGGCAATACACTTGCGACACTCGGGGCGACTGGCGCAGCTTCCATACCAGCGCGTGCTCCCTGCCCCCTCCGCCAATGACCAAGACCTTCATAGTTAAGTGTTGCACCAGACGATGCTCAAATACCAGACCTGTGAGGATATAGCATTCAGCGCTCAACCGTCAGCATGCACCCAAAGTTTTGCGAGCTAGCTGCTCACCACCCCAGCACTATGCCAGATCAGTATCATTACTGTTTCATCAGGGTGAGGTCCTTAATTTTTTCCAGCGTGAACTACACTAGACGATCATGGCCGAAACCACCTGCCCCGACTGTGCCATCGAGATGGAACAAATCGAACGGACCACCTTCACCGGCCGCGACATGCGCGAATATCAATGCCCGCAATGCGGCCGCAAGCAGATTGTCGATTGCGGTAAAGCGCTGTGGGAAATCCTTTCAGAGGCAAATGAAAAACCAGGCAAGGAATAGAGAGGACGCAAGCAAAACGCAAGTTGCCAATACATCCAAGATTTTCTTAAACCCCGACCTCTGCCCTGATTCGCGTTCTTTCGCGTTGATTCGCGGCCAAAAACTGATCCGCGTTCCTCTGCGCTAATCTGCGGCGACGGCCTTTTCCTAGCGTACCGCGACCGTTTACGGCTTGGGCCTGGCCGCCAGCAGTTGCCGCAACACATACTGCAGTATGCCGCCATGCTCGTAGTACAGGATCTCCTGCGGCGTGTCGATGCGCACCAGCGCGCTGAATTCGTTCACGGTACCATCAGCGCCCGTCACGCGCACCTGTACCTGTCTGCCGCCGGCAAACCTGCTTGCCAGCAGCGCGGGCAGCCCGACGATCTCATAGACCTCATCCCCCTGCAGCCCCAGCGTCTCGGCATTCTCTTCCGCCAGGAACTGCAGCGGCAAGATGCCCATGCCCACCAGGTTTGACCGGTGTATACGTTCGTAGCTCTCGGCGATCACGGCGCGTATGCCCAGCAGCAGCGGCCCTTTCGCCGCCCAGTCGCGCGACGATCCCGATCCGTACTCCTTGCCCGCCAGCACGATCGTGGGCACGCCATCGGCAATATATCTGACCGAGGCGTCAAAGATGGACATGATCTGTCCGCTGGGAAAGTGCTTGGTGATGCCGCCTTCCGAGCCCGGCGCCAGCTGGTTGCGCAGCCGGACGTTGGCAAACGTCCCCCGCACCATGACCTCGTGATTGCCGCGGCGCGACCCATAAGAGTTGAAGTCGCTGGGCGGCACACCGTGTTCCTGCAGATACTTTCCTGCCGGACTGTTGGCCTTGATCGATCCCGCGGGCGAGATGTGGTCTGTCGTCACGCTGTGGCCCAATTTCGCCAGCACCCGCGCTTCCTTGATCTCCTTGACCGCCGCGGGGCGCGCCGGCATGTCGTCAAAATATGGGGCGCGCTTGATGTAGGTGGAGTCACGGTCCCACAGATAAGTCTCGCCTTCCGGGACCGGCAGCTTCTTCCACTCCTGGTCGCCATCGAAAATGGTCTCGTAGTTTTTGGTGAACATGCCGGAATTGATGGCCTGGCTTACCGTCTCCTGCACTTCTTTTTGCGTGGGCCAGATGTCGCGCAGGTAGACCGGCTTGCCGTCTTTGCCCTTACCCAAAGGGTCCTGCGTGATATCCAGGTCGATGCGCCCGGCCAGCGCATACGCCACCACCAGCGGCGGCGACATCAGGTAATTTGCCCGCACCTCAGAGTTGATGCGGCCTTCAAAATTGCGATTGCCCGAAAGCACGGAGACAGCCACCAGCTGTTTTTCCGTAATCGCATGTGAGACATCCTGCGGCAGCGGCCCTGAATTGCCGATGCACGTGGTGCAGCCGTATCCCACGGTGTGGAAACCGAGCTGCTCCAGATAAGGTATGAGCCCGGCGTTTCGATAATACTCAGTCACCACACGCGAGCCCGGAGCCAGCGAGGTCTTCACCCAGGGCTTGCGTTTGAGCCCTTTTTCCACGGCTTTTTTGGCGAGCAGGCCGGCAGCCATCATCACGGATGGGTTGGAAGTGTTGGTGCAACTGGTGATCGCGGCAATCACCACAGCGCCGTCGTGCAGGTACTCGAACACGTCTGCGCCCAGGTCCTTTTGCGCTGACGGCGAATCCGGATCTTCCGCCACGGCAATCGGTGAACCGCCTTCACCTTCAAAGCGTTCTACCTGCTGCGGCGCGACTTTTCTTGCCGGCTGCGCCGGACGCGGCCCGATCAGCGTGGGCAACGCCTGCTCAAATGACTCCTTGGCTTTGGAGAGCGGTGCGCGGTCCTGCGGACGCCTCGGCCCGGCAACGCTCGGCTCCACCGTGCTCAAGTCAAGCTCCACCACCTGCGAATACTCGGCGTCCTGGGTTTGCGCGGTGCGGAACAGCCCCTGCTCTTTGCAATAGGCTTCCACCAGCGTAATCTGCTCCGGCTTGCGCCCGGTGGTGCGCAAATAATTCAATGTTGTCTCGTCCACGGGGAAGATGCCGCACGTGGCCCCATATTCCGGCGCCATATTGGCGATGGTGGCTCGATCGGCCAGGGGCAGTGACGGCAGTCCCGGCCCAAAGAATTCCACAAACTTGCCCACCACGCCGGTCTTGCGCAGGACCTCCGTCACCGTAAGCACCAGGTCGGTGGCCGTGGAGCCTTCGCGCAACTGTCCTGTCAGTTTGAATCCGACCACCTGCGGCAACAGCATGGAGACAGGCTGCCCCAGCATAGCCGCCTCGGCTTCAATCCCGCCTACGCCCCAACCAAGTACTCCCAGGCCGTTGATCATTGTGGTGTGTGAGTCAGTTCCCACCAGCGTATCTGGATAAGCCATCGTCACGCCGTCCTGCTTTTCCGAGAAGACCACGCGCGCCAGGTACTCCAGGTTTACCTGGTGGACGATTCCCATGTCGGGCGGAACCACTTTGAAATTTCTGAAGGCTGACTGGCCCCAGCGCAGAAAGGCGTAGCGTTCCTTGTTGCGCTCGAACTCCAGTTTCGCGTTGACGGCGAATGCTCCCACCGTGGCAAACTCATCCACCTGCACCGAGTGGTCGATCACCAGCTCGGCCGGCTGCAGAGGATTGATGAGCGTGGGGTCGCCGCCCATCTTCTTCATGGCATCACGCATGGCGCCCAGGTCCACCACCGCGGGGACACCGGTAAAGTCCTGCATCAGCACGCGCGCCGGCGTGAACGCGATCTCCTTGTCCGGAAGAGCCTGCGGTTTCCATTCCGCGAGGAAGCGCACGTCGTCCGCGGTCACGCTGCGGCCGTTCTCGGTGCGCAAAAGATTTTCCAGAAGAATTTTCAGCGAAAAAGGAAGGCGATGCGCGGAGCAGTTATGCTTTTCCAGCGCGTCCAGCCGGTAGATTTCATATTCCTGATTGCCGGCGCGCAAGGTTGAGCGGCTGCCGAAGCTGTTCATGAGTTCACCTTCCTATTGGATTCATTTGCGCTGGCGGAGGTCACACAAACTCGCGGGGCGCCAGGCGCTCAGAATTTGCCGCCGAACTGCTTGTAGATCAGCAGGAGATTCAAGCCAATAATGACGGCCGTGACCGTGTATGCCATGTAGTTCGTCGAGCGGCGGTTCACCAGGTCAGACATTACCGCTTGCGAGCGCGTCAGCAGGACCAGGGGGACAAGAGCAAATGGAATCGCGAAACTCAACACCACCTGAGATAGTAACAAAATTTTAAGGGTATCGAGTTTCAGGGAGATCACCACCAGCGCCGGAATGATGGTGATGAGGCGGCGCAGGAAAACGCTGAACTTGATATCCAGGAACCCTTCAATGATCACCTGGCCGGCCATGGTGCCCACGGTGGACGATGAAAGTCCGGAAAACAGCAGCGCCAGCGCAAAGGCTGTTCCTGAGACCGCGGGGAGAAGCGGGTGCAACGTCAGGTGGGCCTCGTCAAAATTGAATGGTGTGTGGTTCTTGTAGAACACGGCGGCCGCCATCACGATCATGGCGGAGTTGATCAGCCAGGCGCCGTTCATTGCCGCTAATACGTCAAACAGCTCATAGCGCAGGTGGCGCATGGTGAGCAGCCATTTTTCCGGATGGTCGCTGGCCTGGTCTTCTTTCACACGGTGTTGCACTAGCGCGGAGTGCAGGTATATCACGTGCGGCATCACGGTGGCGCCCAGCATGCTCACGGCAACGTAGATGCTGTCGGAGTTGATTTTCGGCACCAGCACTCCCTTGGCCACATCGCCCCAATCCGGATGCACGATGAACATTTCAAACG
>JBGPZS010000574.1:0-2539 GCA_041493865.1 Terriglobia bacterium | reverse complement strand
GCCATAGATCTGCCGCGCAAACCCGCTTCGTTCCACCCACAATCGATAAGACCCTGGCGCGAGTGGAATGCTGAAATGGCCTTCGGCATCAGTGTCCCTGCTGATGGGCGAGGCCGGCGCGGCCACTCCAGGAGTGATCCTGGTATAGATCACATGCGCACTCTTCACCGGGGCGCCCGTTAGCTTGTTGATCACTGATCCGTCAACCATAGCGACAGATGGCGGGTTCGGCCCCTGTGCAACAGCCGCGGAAAGGAAGCATGCACAGACGACAAAAAGGTTCTTGATGACTGACACAGTGTTTGGCCCCAAATTGATATTCCGTTCCAGCTCGGAAAAATTGCCCCACAGTTATCTGGAAGTTTACCCGGTACATAGAAAGTTCTTTTTTATCAGATTGTGCGTTGGGAGTCTTATCCGGCATTGCTAGGGAAACGTCCCTCATTCGTGCGCGGTAAGGCTGGAGTCTTTCGGTCGGCTCTGCGCGCAGAGCGAGCCGACCGAAGACACAGATCAGTGGTGCAGGTGAGAGCTGCGGCGCTTAGGTGATTGCGTATTTCATTGCCCCACCTCAGTTCTTGGCGATGGCTTCCGCAACCGTTTGCTTCGGGCTTCCCAGGAAGTGGCTGGCGAGATTCTTGGCCAGCAGGGGATCATTCTTTGCACCTGCGATCGCTTTCTGCGCGTGTTGCTGATGTTCCGGCTGCGCCGGATAAAGACTGATCAGCGCGGCGGCAAACTCCATCTCCGCATCTGGGCCACCCCTCAGCGCTATCGCTTTCTTGACCATGCTGTAGCCATCAATTCCCGCCGCTGAATTCTGGTCTTTGCCGGACCATTGAGTGAGGGCTGCGGCAAGATATCCAGCGTCGAACCAGGCAAGAGCGTCCGCGTGAGCACCTGTTGTGCGCTGGTAGAGCCTGGTGAGCAACTCCTTCGCAGCTTGCAGATCCTTGCGCGCGTAAAGCGTTGCCCGGCGCAAGGTTTCCATGCGCACGATCACCGGTGCGCCCGCATCAAGAATCGCCAGCGTGTCCTGCGTCAGGTTTTTGGTGTCGTAGTTCTCGTTGCCGGAAAGGTCCCAGCCTGTGCCGGCCCAAGGCAACGACTTTGCGTTCCCGATGTCAAACGGATGGCATATCAGCGGCGGCCCGGCAAACGCTGATGTTGCAAAGCCGAATACAACCAGAAGCATAACTGCAACAAATCGCGGTGAAAAACGTATGGATGGTTTCATGGTCTTACAATCTCCTTGTGAGGGATTTACCCTCTCAGGCATGCAAGACGCGCAGAAGGAGAGGACCGTTAACAAAGGGGCGGGAAGTTTGCGCTGTCGCGCTTCCAGCGGCTATCAATGATTCATTAGTCATGGCAGAATTTATCCTTACTCGTCGTTATCTCATTTTGCTGCTGGAGCCATGTTGCTGAGACCACGCGCGCTCCCAGTGGCGCCACAAGGCAACGTCGCCAAGACCCAGTTCATTCCACCAAAGGTCGAGCATTTGCGGGTCGAGGTGCAGGATTCCTTCACGCGTTACGCCCGAGGGCGCGGAAACCAATTGGGACAGCTTGTCATAAACACGGCCGCGATCAGCTTCAGCAACGCGTGCGAGCAGATGCCACAAGGTGAGGGCGTCGCGTTTACGCGCCTGCGTGAGCACAACCTCAAGAGCCGCTGCGCGTTCCTCCTGAGCGGCATCCTCGCGATCAAGCGTAGAGAGTGCGCGGCGGAACGTCTCCGATGCGTCTTCAAAATAAGGTGTTCCTGGCCCGGTCTTCTTCCTGGTGTGGCACGCGGCCCCGGCTGGGATAAAAGATTCGTGCACCGCCAGCTTAAATCCCACCCAACCCAGAATTGTATGTAATACGCCGTCGCCATTGTCATCCACGTGCAGCGTGTAGACGCATCCCAGATCAACGGCCACCGCGGACGGCGTGTCCACGACAAACTCACCGGGGGGCGCCCAGATCGTGGCATGAATGGTGCCGCGTTCCAGCACCAGATTTTTTGACCCTGACTTGCCTGCGAACATGCGCAGGCGCGTGCCTGGCTCGACTTCGATCTCGCCGGTATTCTCATCTCTCAAGCTGGCTTTTGAGGATGGGTCGGTTTCAAGCACCTGTCCCAGACCAAGATTCCTGGGGTCGGAAGCCGCAATCGTCATTCCTCCAACTTGTGGTGTGCCCTCCACGCGAGTCACATCCCAATTGCTGCGCGTGACTGCCTCCGGACGCAACAAAATAAAGCCAACTGCTGCGACTAACAGAACAGCGGCAACGGCCGCGGCCCATTGCGGCCACGCCAGAAACCGCGCGCGCCGGGCTGGCTGCACGATCGTTGCGATCTCAGGGAATTCGGGAGCGGGACAATTGTGGCGAAGCCGTCCGAGCGTGGACTCGAGCTTCTGAATCTCAGGATCCGGCTCGCCGGAGCCGTCCCACAGGTAATCATCTCTCATAAAACCATTCCTCTTGGGCTTGGCCGAGGACACATTGCGCCTCTGCCCTGGCCCGGGTCAAAGCGTGCCTGCATGCGGTT
>JBGPZS010000502.1:0-3266 GCA_041493865.1 Terriglobia bacterium | reverse complement strand
TCCTCAAGAACGGGCTGACGGTCCTGGTGCATGAGGACCACAAAGCTCCCATCGTGGCGGTGAACACCTGGTACCACGTGGGTTCCAAGAATGAGAAGCCGGGGAAGACGGGCTTCGCCCACCTGTTTGAGCACCTGATGTTCAGCGGCAGCGAGAATTTCAACTATACCTATCCCAATGCCATGGAGCGCATCGGCGCCACCAGCCTGAACGGGACCACGAACAACGATCGCACGAACTATTTTGAGAACGTGCCCACGTCAATGCTGGACTACGTGCTCTTTGCCGAAAGCGACCGCATGGGCCATCTGCTGGGCGTGCTGGACCAGAAGAAGCTGGACCTGCAACGCGGCGTAGTACAGAACGAAAAACGCCAGGGCGAAAACCAGCCTTACGGCGTGACAGAAGAACTGGTCGTGGAGAACACGTATCCCGTGGGCCATCCATATTCGTGGACGGTCATCGGCAAGATGCAGGACCTTGACGCCGCTTCCATGAAAGACGTGCAGGAGTGGTTCAAGACCTACTACGGCCCTAACAACACCACGCTGGTGATCGCCGGCGATGTCACGCCGGAAACGGCGCGGCAAAAAGTGGAGAAGTATTTCGGCGAGATTCCCGCCGGTCCGCCCATTGCCAAGCAGGAAGCGTGGATCGCGAAACGCAGCGGCACGCATCGCGGGTGGGTGCAGGACCGGGTACCGCAGGCGCGTTTGTACCGTATTTGGAACGTGCCGCAGTTTGGCTCGCCGGAAGAAGCGCAGCTTGACCTGGCGGCGCAGGTGCTGGGCCGGGGCAAGACGTCGCGGTTGTACAAGCGCCTGGTTTACAAAGACCAGATTGCCACCGGCGCTTTTGCTAACGATGACAGCAACGAAATCGGCGGTCAATTCGACTTCACGATTACAGCCAAGTCCGATCCAGACCCCAAAAAAGCCGAAGAGAATTTCAGGAACTCCGAGAAAGCCGCTGACGAAGAACTCAAAAACTTTCTGAAGAACGGGCCCACGGAAGCCGAGCTGCAACTGGCCAAGACGCAGATCTTCGGCAACTACGCGCGCATCGTTGAGCGCATTGGCGGCTTTGGCGGCAAGAGCGACCTGCTGGCCCTCTGCCAGACCTACACCGGCAATCCCAATTGCTATCAGGTATATCTCAAGCGCATCCAGGCTGCCACGCCGGCCTCGGTGAAGAGGGCCGCGCAAGACTGGCTCACCGACGGCGATTACGTTCTGGAAGTGCAGCCTTATCCGGCCAACCTGAAAACCGACGCCAAGCTCGACCGCTCCAAGGAACCCGCGCCGGGCAAGCCCATGTCTCTCAACCTGCCGCCGATGCAAAAGGCCAAGCTCTCCAACGGCCTGAACATCGTGCTGGCGGAGCGTCACACGGCGCCGGTGGTGAACTTCCAGTTGCTGGTGGATAGCGGTTACGCCGCTGATCCGGCCGCCGCACCCGGCACGGCCAGCTTCTCACAGCGCATGCTGGAAGAGGGCACGCCGACGCGCGACTCGCTGAAGATCGGCGAAGAACTGGAATCGCTGAGCGCCAACTTTGGCGCGGGTGCGAACCTTGACTTCGCCACCGTCAACCTGAACACGCTCAAGCTCACCATGGACCGCGCGCTTGACATCTATGGCGACCTCATCCTTCATCCGGCGTACCCGCAGAAAGAATTTGACCGCCTGAAGAAGGAACGGCTCGCCGGAATCCGCCGCGAGAAGGCCGATCCCCAGACCATGGGGCTTCGCGTGATTCCGCAACTGCTCTATGGCAAAGGCCATGCCTACGCCGTTCCGTTCACCGGCACCGGCAATGAAGCCAGCCTCGATAAGCTGACGCGCGAAGACCTGGCCAAATGGCACGCTACATGGTTCAAACCCAACAACGCCACGCTGCTCATTGTCGGCGACACCACGCTCAAGGAAATCACTCCTAAACTGGAGAAGATCTTTGCCGGATGGAAGCCCGGCGACGTTCCGAAGAAGAACGTGGGCCAGGTACAGATGACGGACAAGCCCGAAGTTTACCTGATCGACCGTCCCGGCTCGGAGCAGAGCATGATCTTTGGCAGCCTTCTCGCGCCGTCGCGCAATGATCCCGACGCGGTGCCGATCCAGCTGGTCAATAACGTCTTCGGCGGGTCTTTCAGTTCGCGCATCAACATGAACCTGCGCGAAGACAAACACTGGTCGTACGGATCGTACGCCACCATGCCCGCGGCGCGCGGACAACGGCCCTACTTCAGCATTTCTCCGGTGCAAACAGACAAGACCAAAGAATCGCTCTCGGAACTGGTCAAGGAATACCATGACATCACCGGCAGCAGGCCCATTGTCGCCGACGAGCTGGGGCGCGAACAGGGCAACGCCACCCTGGGCCTGCCGGCACAGTTTGAAACCGTGCAGCAGCTGGCCGGCGCTTACAGCCAGATCCTGCAGTACGGTCTGCCGGAAGACTACTTCAACACCTACACCCAGAAGGCGCTGGCACTCACGCCGGACGCGGCCAATGCCGTCGCCAAAAAACTCATTCAATCCGATCACGTAATCTGGGTGGTGGTCGGCGACATGAGCAAGGTGGAAGCCGGCATCCGCGACCTGAAGCTGGGCGAGATCCATAAGATCGATGCGGATGGGAATGCGGTGCCGTAGGGTTTTGCGACCTCGACGGCAGCGGTGCTGATTCATCTCCGCTGCCTACCATCTGGCCCGCCGCAAGGCGGGCTTTTTTTGGGGGCCGCACCGAAGCCCCCGTTTACTTTCTTCCCATTCAAATCGGGCCTTCGGCAGCCAGGGCCTGGCGGTCATCTCCTGCTCTGCTTTCAGCGTCTTACAACATCGGAGGCTTTGCCGGGACGGCCGGCCAGCAATCCTGTTTGAAGACACGCTGTTTGAAGACACGTCCTAAGCTCGTCCGGCCGGCAGGGTTGGCTGCTGTCGTCTTGTTGGTGTGCGTCGTCGCCAGGGCGCAGGACCTGGAGCCGCGTGCCTACTCGCCCGCGCCTGTCGGCACGAATTTTGCGACCGCCACTTATGGGCGCACTACCGGCAGCGTGGTGGTAGACCCAACATTGCCCATCGCCGATGCCTCGGCCAAGTTCAACACCGCTATCGTTGGCTATTACCATGCTTTCGGGCTGCTGGGGCGGCAGGCCACGGTATCGGTTGGCGTGCCTTACGTCTGGGGTACAGCCCAGGGTCTGGTGAATGGCGTTTCCAGACGCATCTACCGCTCTGGGCTGGGCGATCCCCGCCTGCGCGACC
>JBGPZS010000314.1:0-5066 GCA_041493865.1 Terriglobia bacterium | reverse complement strand
GCGGCGGTCTTGAATTCTCGTTTGGCGTCGTTACAGCAGGAGCTGACGGGTGCGCGGGCCGAAGCAGCGAAAACCGCCCTGTTGAATTCCCAGTTGAAGTCCGGGATGGACAAGCTGGAAACAACCGTGGCCCTGGAACGCAAGGCAAGCGAAGAGAAGATCGCGCTGCTCAACCGCATGACCGAAGAGCTGCGGGAAAGTTTTCAGGCGCTCTCAGCGGACGCGCTCAAGAGCAACAACCATGCGTTCCTGCAACTGGCAAACGCGACGCTGGAGAAGTTCCAGAGCGAGGCCAAGGGCGATCTGGACCTGCGACAGCAGGCAGTCGAGAACCTGGTGGCGCCGATTGGAGAGTCGCTAAAAAAGGTAGATGAGCAAATCCGGCAGATGGAGAGCGTACGGGACCGGGCGTACGGCGATCTCACGAACCAGGTCCGGTCCCTGATTACCACCCAGGAAAAACTCCAGAGCGAGACCGGGAACCTGGTGAAGGCCCTGCGCACCCCCACGGTACGCGGACGATGGGGAGAAATTCAGCTGAAACGCGTGGTGGAGATTGCCGGCATGCTGCCCTACTGCGACTTTGCGGAGCAGGAGACGGTCACCACAAGCGCGGGGCGGCTGCGCCCTGACTTGATCGTGAGGCTGCCAGGAGGGAAGAACGTGGTGGTGGACGCCAAGACCCCACTGCTGGCATACCTGGAGGCCGTGGAAAGCACGGATGACGATTTGCGGAGGCAGAAGCTGCTGGACCACGCCAGGCAGGTGCAAACCCACATGGCCCAGCTCAGTTCCAAGGCATACCAGGAACAGTTTGATCCGACTCCGGAATTTGTGGTGATGTTCCTGCCCGGTGAGACCTTTTTCAGCGCCGCCCTGGAGCAAGAGCCGGCGCTCATTGAACGGGGGGTGGCGCAGAAGGTAATTCCGGCGTCGCCCACAACGCTGATCGCGCTGCTTAAGGCCGTGGCTTACGGATGGAACCAGGAAAAATTGGCGCGCAATGCCAGGGAGATCAGCGTCCTGGGCAAAGAGCTGCATGAGAGGCTGCGGCTTCTTGGCGCGCACGTTGAAAATGTTGGCAAGGGGCTTGACCGGGCGGTTGAGGCTTACAACAAGGCCGTTGGATCGCTGGAGAGCCGGGTCATGGTCTCGGCGCGGAAATTTGTTGAGCTGGGCGCTCCCGGTACGGAAGAGATCGCTGAGCTGAATCCAATCGAGACCACAACGCGGAACCTGACGCTTGAGTTCGATGAGCCTGAAAACCTGGAAGCGACAGAGACTGAAGGACAGGGTGAGCTTGGGCTGAATGGCAAAGCGTTGTCGGTGAGTAAAGCATCAGACTAGAGTTTCTGTCGCTTTGCTCCAAACCGCTCAAAAGTTTTGACGTGGCTACTGTTGACAGGCCCTGATGCAGGCGGCTCGGCGCGCGAGTCAGCTTCCCACCCCATCACGCGAAAATCGCGCGTGCTGGGGCCCCCGGCCTCGCCGCTCAAGATGCTTCCGCAGGTTCCTTTAAGTTAATCACGAGCTTGTGTCGCCCTTCCGGGGCTCGACTTCATTGCTCCGCAACCCACCCTTCCGGCTTCGCTGCGCTCGCCGCAGGGTGGGCTAACTTCTGGTCGCGCCTAACGGCGCTTCAGAGCGTGGACTGGCCGGCAAGATCGCCAATCAGCGGGCAGCGAAGCCAAAGCAGTTTGTGCATACATCCTTACAAAAGATTCGCAGCGACTAAAGCCGAATTCATTTCGATCATCACGGCACGACTGAAGTCGTGCCCTGATACCTGCAGAGGCTAAAGCCAAAATCCGAGCAGATTTGGTGTGGAGCGGAGAGACAAAAATCACGCGGCGAGGCCGGCTTGCGCGCCGAGCCGTCGCGCATCAGGAGCAGATGAACGGTAGGGCGGACCATGCACGTTGGCGGTCTGGAGCGGAGCGACAAAAACTAAAGGGGACGCTTGCGCGTCCCCTCAAGTTTGATGTGAAGAGCCAGTTATTTCTTCTTGGCCTTCTTTTTTGCCTTTTTCTTGGTTGCCATGTTTCTATTCTCCCTTTCCATTTTTCATGGATGTGCGGTCCTAAGTAAAAAACCGCAATTGATGAATGTATAGAGGGGTTGAAAATCGAAGTCAAGAAAAAAATTGATGTCATGTTTGATTGCCGGTCCGGGTCAGCGATGCTGGAACCCGCACCCGGGTCCGCGGCGTGGTGTAATTCCCAAAAAAGAAATCACGGGCAAAGCGAAAAACGCTTGTGTCATGCGGGTTTCATCACATCCGCGGGTCGTGATGCAGACACACAGCGCGATTTTGTAGGCAGAGCGCTGGCATTTTTACGTTTGGCAGCGAGTACCTTGGTAACGAAAAAAAAATTCTAAAATCGCGTACGGAACAAGGCATCAAGGTAGCGCGCGAGTCCGGCAACTTCACGCTGTGGGCGCTTACCGCGTGAGAAAGAAAAGCGCCATTCCGGCGCCAGCGTCCTGAATCGCATGGGCCATCATGCCCGGGCGCAGGGTCTTGCGCAGATAAGCAAGCAGGCCGAACATGGCGCCATAGACCGCGATAACAATCATCATGCGCCCGCCCTGGTAGGCATGCGACAGACCGAAGATGGCAGCGGAGGCGAGGATGCCGATGTACGCGTTGCGCGCCAGCGCGTGGAACTGGCGCTGCAGATAGCCGCGGAAGATGATTTCTTCAAAGAGTCCGGCCCCGACACTCAAGACCACGAAGAGTCCAGCTTCAACCTGGCTGCGCGGGATCAGATGACCGAGCATGCGCTTGGTGTCTTCCAACTGTTTGTCCGGGTGGTGGAGATCAAGGGTGCCCAAGGCGATGCGGACGCCGATGAGAACCGCATTGGCGGCGATCAGAAAGCCAATGGCAAGCGCAAGATCGAGCAGGAATGATTCAACCGTGGGCCACCGGCCGCCAATCAGGTCGCGCATGGAAAGACCGGAGCGGCGAATCCAGAACCAGATCAGCACGACGATGATGAGTTCGAACAAGAAAGTGCCACTGTAAACCACGATCCGGGAATACGGTCCGGGGGCGGCCTGTTTCTGCGGCGCCGCGCCAAGGAAGGAAAAGGTCAACAGAATCGCCACGATCAGCACAGTGTGCCACAGGGGTGCGATCAGGCTGCTTGTTCGGGCCCCAGGCCGAGAACCATGTACGGGAGAATCATGTACGGGAAAATCAGGTGAAGGGAATTCCGGCTGCGGTTCGTTGGGCATAGTTTTGGAAGCGCGCATGCGCTGTGCTTCATCTTATAATGAAGGGTTCGGATTTCCTAAGGAGACGTTATGGAAGACGTTGTCATCATCAGCGGAGTGCGCACGCCGATCGGAAAATTCCAGGGGTCGCTGGAGCCGTTGTCAGCGCCGCAACTGGGCGCCATCGTGGTGCGCGAAGCGGTGAAGCGGGCCAAGGTGGAGCCGGCGCAGGTGGATGAGTGCATCATGGGCCTGGTGATCGCGGCAGGGCTGGGACAGAACCCGGCGCGGCAGGCAGCGCTGGGCGGCGGACTGGCCAACACCGTGGGCGCCATGACCATCAACAAAGTTTGTGGCTCAGGATTGAAAGCCGTGGCGCTGGCCACGCAGGCCATCCAGACGGGCAACGCGGAGATGGTGGTTGCGGGCGGCATGGAGTCGATGACCAACGCGCCGTATCTGCTGCCGCAGGCGCGCAAAGGCTACCGGCTGGGAAATTCGCAGATCATTGACTCAGTAGTGAATGACGGTCTCTGGGACATTTACAACAACTACCATATGGGCATGACGGGCGAGAACGTGGCGCAGAAATACGGCGTGACCCGCGAACAGCAGGACGAGTACGCGGTGGGGTCACACCAGAAAGCCGCGCAGGCGTGGAAGGAGTGCCGCTTCAAGAGCCAGATCGTTGCGGTTGAGCTGCCGGCGAAGAAGAAAGGCGAAGCGCCGGTGTTGTTTGAAAAAGACGAAGGCCCGCGCGAAGACACGTCTGCGGCGGCGCTGGGCAATCTGAAACCGGTCTTCAAGAAAGATGGCACGGTCACGGCCGGCAACGCTTCCACGATGAATGACGGCGCGGCGGCGGTGGTGGTGACATCGGCTGCGCGGGCGAAGCAACTGGGCGCACAACCGATGGTCCGCGTGGTGGCGCAGGCCACGAGCGGCACGGCCCCGGAGTGGGTGATGATGGCTCCGGTTGACGGCATACGAAAAATCTGGACCAAGACGGGATGGAAGCCGGAAGACGTTGACCTTTACGAAATCAATGAGGCGTTCTCAGTGCAGTCCGTGGCAGTGATCAAGGAACTTGGCCTTGATCCGGCGCGGGTGAACGTGAATGGCGGAGCGGTGGCGCTGGGACATCCGATTGGAGCCAGCGGCACGCGCGTGCTGGTGACACTGATCTATGAATTGATCCGGCGCAACGGCAAGCGCGGCATTGCGGCGTTATGCCTGGGTGGAGGGAACTCCGTGGCGCTGGCGGTGGAACGGGTCTGATTTTCTGAAATCCAGAACGTAGTGAGGGAACCCTATGGCGGCGATGAACTAATGGGCCGCAAGTGCGCGTGATTCAAAACCAATGGAATTTGATTTGCAGCGATTTCGAATCGTTGGCTTTTCATCTCAGAGCCTGGTGGCGATAGGGCTCCCTCGCTTCGCTCGGGATGTACCCTGCTACTTATCTTCCGGCGAGTCGATCACAATTTTTCTCAGTCCGCGGTAGAGGGCCTGCACCACTTCATAAATATCCGAAATGCCTTCAGTGAAGCGCGTGACGCTGCCGGAGTCGAGATCGGCGGTGACGTTGTGGGCCAGCTTGCGCAGCATGTGCATGCGCTCGGCTTCCAGTTGCGGCAGGACTTCAAAGGGATCGCTGCCGGTGGAATGCAGCTCCACCCACTGCACCACGGACCACGCGGTCTGCCGGATGTGCTCCACAGCATCATGAAACTGGGCGATGATGCGCGGGTCCACTTTGTCAATCACCAGAGTCTGCTGCACCTGGTTGAGCTCCGCGATGGTGCGCGTGATCTGGACGGACATCTGGCCGGCCCCCCCTGTGGGAG
>JBGPZS010000578.1:0-2495 GCA_041493865.1 Terriglobia bacterium | reverse complement strand
CCATCTTCGATTTGCGCGCCTTCGATCCCCGCATCGGCGCCGTGGATTTTGTGCGCAAATTGGAAGAGACGCTCATCCGCACCTGTGGCGATCTGGGCGTGGTCACGGAGCGCATTCCCGGACTTACCGGCGTTTGGACGCAGAATGATGTCCCGGGAAAAATCGCCGCCATTGGCGTGCACATCTCGCGCGCGGTCACGTCACACGGCTTTGCCTTGAATGTGACTACCAATCTCGACTATTTCAAGCTGATTGTCCCCTGCGGCATCTCAGACAAGCCGGTGACCTCACTGGAGCAGGAGATGGCGCAGAGTTTCCTCAGTCGTGACCGAAAAGTGCCGGGCCTGGAAGAGCTGGCGCAGCAGGTGGCCCGCAATTTCGGCCGCGTCTTTGAGGCCCAGACGCTGTGGCTGGATTCGCTGGACGCTCTGCTGGCCTCCGCGCCCGACACCGCCGCCGAACCAGACGCCCCGGCGAACCAGGACACACCGGCCCGCGCTCCCGTGCGCACTCGCAAGCTTGCCGGCGAAGAAGACATTTATCTCGCCTGAGCACGTATATCGCAACGCGACACGCGCGTGAGGCTGGCCCAGCATCTAAGTTCTTGTGAACAACGTATCTTCAAAATCGCCCGGCGGATCGCAGAACCCCTTACGCAATGACCACGCTGCTGATGCCGGCCGGAAGCCAAGCGGAAAATCGCCCCTGAGCCAAGCCCGGGAGCAAATCACCAGGACCAACACCATGAACCTGTGGTTCAGCCGCTTTGCCAGCCGGACCGCTCACCTTGTCGGACATCCTTATATGTTCCTGTTTGCCGTGGTGGTGCTGGTGGCATGGGCGGTCAGCGGGCCTATCTTCCATTTCTCTGACACCTGGCAGCTCATTATCAACACCGGCACTACCATCGTTACGTTTCTGGTCGTCTTCCTGATTCAGAACACGCAGAACCGTGACGCCAAAGCTCTTCATCTGAAGCTTGATGAACTCATCCGCTCCCATGTTCCCGCACGTAATGACATGATCGACATTGAAAAACTCTCTGACGAAGAGCTGGACGAGCTGGAAAAACGCTACGCCGCAATCTGCGAAGAAAATAAGGCACGGAAAGAAACCACGCCCGCCGCTTGAGCCCGGCAGATCAGCGGCATCGGGATTGACCTCAGGATTGTATCTTCCTGCCATACTTCGATGAATTTGAGTGCAACAGGCGCGACCACGGGCCGCTTCTATTCGATAAGCGCGAACGCGGCGTCACGAACTGTAGCGAACGCCGATCTCTCCTTTGTAGGTGGCAGATCGCTGCCCGTATTGAGCGCGGCGACAACTGTCTTGCCATTGGCTGGATTGAAATAGATGAATGCAAGGAAGCCCGCCTGGCTGCCCGTGTGGCCAATGAGCGTCAGCCCTCCGCGCCGTACGAGAAAAAACGAGAGACCCATCGACTCCGACCATCCCGGTGACAGCCCTAGGGCCGTCGTCGGATACAACGGCTTCCACATCTCCTGGAGAGTTGAACGCTTCAGCACGGTGTCATAGCGCCGCTGGATGTCCGCGTCTCCGTGGGTCGCGTTGGTAAAGAACGAAAGCCAGATCGCCAGATCTCCCAGCGGCGCGTTCCAGCCGCCATTGGGGATCGTGATTCCCGGATCGAACTCTGCACCGTTGTCGTGCATCATCTCCTTGCCGTTTGCATCTTTCATAAGCGTGTAATTGTGTGACCGGTCGGATTCCAGATAGTAGGGAGTCACTCCAAAATAGCTGTGGGTCATTCCCAGCGGCGCGAAAATGTTCTTCTGCACATAGATCTCCCAGGAATCGCCGGTGATCTGCTCGATAATGCGCGCCAGATAGATAAACGCGGGGTTCGAATAACTGAAACGCGAGCCGGGTTCGAATAACAGCTCCTGGTACGGCATCATGGCTACGAGCTGGTTCCAGGTGGTGGGCTCAAACGGCTCCCACGGCTTGCCTTCCTTGTATGGCCACGTGGGGCCCTGGAACCCAGCTGAATGGGAGAGCAGCATGCGAATCGTGATCTTGTCGATGGCGCCGTACGGGTCATGCACCATCCGAAGCTCGGGGATATATCGGGTTACCTGATCGTCCAGCGATAGCCGGCCATGGTCGCGGAGCTGCATGATCGCCACCGCGGTCAGCGTTTTGGTAATCGAGCCGTAATGAAAGATCGTGTGTTCCGTCACACGCTTGCTGTTCGCCTGGTCGGCAAATCCGTATTCATGACGCGAGACCAGATTCCCGTCCCGCAAAATCAGGATGCCGGCGCCTGCCACACGGCCCCGTTCCATCGTGGCATCAAACATTTTTGTGAAGTCGGTCCATCCCTCTTGCGCTGCCTGCTGCGCGATCAGGTTGCAGGAACCGGCTGCTAGAATTGTGATCAATACAAAATGCCATTTAAAAAGATTGCGGTTGCGGTTCATTGGTTCTCCTGACTACCAGGTGGGATGAAACGCCGCTTCCCTCCGCGCTCT
>JBGPZS010000002.1:0-28402 GCA_041493865.1 Terriglobia bacterium | reverse complement strand
GCACGTGCCCATGAGCCGCGCGGCCG
The DNA here is from genome assembly GCA_041493865.1 of Terriglobia bacterium. Classification (GTDB taxonomy): domain Bacteria; phylum Acidobacteriota; class Terriglobia; order Terriglobales; family Acidobacteriaceae; genus Angelobacter. The sequence continues at coordinate 28,376 of JBGPZS010000002.1, read as the reverse complement.
ACAACTACACCAAACACACCATCCGCGCCGCGCTTTCTCCGCGCGGGGAGATACAATTCAGCGGTTCCACCATCACGCGCGGCGAAGATGCTCCCGGACTGCGCCACGACCTGGCCGTGCGCTCGCAGCAACTGGATATGTTCCGTCGCGAACTGGCCGAGGTCTTCCCCACCGTGCAGGTTGACCGCGTGGCCGTCCACGGCGCGGAGGAGTTTTCTTCTGATGTAAGCGTGGACTTTCAGGGAGCGCTGAATTCTTTCCAGCAGAAGCGCGAGGTTTCGCTCCGTTCGTCATGGATGCCGCGTGCTTACGTCGCCGCGCTGGCCGGCGCCGGAACGCGCACCCAGGACCTGGTATTGCCTTCGCCCTGGACCACCGAGGAAGAGATACACTTCGCGCTGCCGGAGGGTGCGGAAGTGACTGCTCTGCCGCGCGACCAGAACATCAGCGGCAGCTTCGGCTCGGTCCGGCTGCATTACAAAAAATCCGGCAGTGAGATTGTGGTGCAGAGTCACGTGGAATTTGAAAAAGTGCGAGTGAGCGCACAGGACTATCCCGCGTTTCGCCAGTTCTGCTCCCAGGTGGAGCGCAGCTTCCGCAATGAAATCACCGTGAGCCTGCCGCAATGAGATTGACGGCCGGTGTTGCCCTGCTGGTTTGCTGCCTGAGCGCGGCCGCAGGATTCGCACAGACAACCAGACCGGCCAATACAAAGACAGTTACGGATTCCCTGCCGCAAAAGTTTGTTGCCGATTTTGATCTGCCCGCTGCCGGCGACGAAGCTGAAGCGCGGCTGCGGCACGCTCCCGATGACATAACAGCGCTCTTCGTGCGCATGGAAACCGCGGAGTTGCAGGAGCGTCCAGAGCTGGTCCTGGACTCGGCATTGCGCCTTTGCGCATTGCCCGCGGATACAGCCTTGCAGGAACTGGCTTCCAACCGCGTGCTGCAACACGCCGCCAACACCCAGGTCTTCAACTCGGTCGTACGCCGGGTGAAGTTCGCAGCCATGATGAGCAATGCCTGCACATTCAATCTGAAGCTGGCGTTGGTGGCTGCCGCAACGGATGGCCAGGCAAAGCTTGATCTTGACCAGGCGGCCCGCTCTGCCGGCCTGCTCACTCGCTGGCGTATCGCCGGGCCGTTTGGACACTACAACAACGTCGACTTTGAGCACCGCTGGCCGCCGGAGATTGATCAGCTTGCGCGGCAGCAATACGCGAACGAAGCAACGCCGGGAAGCACACTGGATGGCCGCAAGAAGAAAGCTGCAGCGGGCATAGATGCTTCTCGAGAAATAATCGCAGAGCGATTCTGGTTTCGCGACGGCATGGTGACCTTGCCGGAATACCTTTTTGGCCTGGGAATGATTTATGCCGCAAGCGATGTAGAGATTCTGAATGCGCAAGCTTCCCAGATTGAAGTCCTAAGCTCCGGCACCTATGTCGTGTTTGTTGACGGCAAGCAGGTCCTGCTGCATGACGTACGTTACGGCGCGGGTCCCAGCCGGGACTCAAGCTCCGTGCGACTCAGCCCCGGGCGCCATCGCGTTGTGGTCAAATTCACGATCGACGCCATCCCGCTGAGCGTCGCCGTGCATCCGCAATCGCAGCATGGGAACAGGAAACCAGACCTTCCACAGCCTCTGGAAAAATACACGCAAGCACTGATCGCCTATTTCCATGGTGACTTTGTGGCCCTGGAGCGCATGCTCGATACTGATGTGGAGCGCAATGCAGCATCCACGCAGTATCTTCGCGCCCTGCTTTATTCCGCGGCGGAAGAACATTCGCCCCGGGCAGACGCGGCTTGGCAGGCCGTGGCCACGGCGCATCCATCAGCGTTCCTGGCCCGGCTGAAGTCCGCCGAGAGCGCGGTTATACACGGGCAGACGGACGACACAAGACAGGACATGATGCGCATTCTGGCGGAGCGTCCACAATCGGAAACCGCCCTGCAGCTGGCTTTCAACCTTTCGCGCGGACGGACGGAAGCGCCGGGGCTGATGGGCCGTTTGCTTGAGCTGCATCCTTCCTGTGCGCGGCTTGCCCAGGCTGTGAAATTTTATAGCTCCACCGCCGAACAGGACAAAGCGCGGCAAATTGAGCAGCATCTGGCCGCTTGCGCGCCGGAGTCACTGCAATACGCCCGCACGCTGGCTGAATCAGGACGCAATAGCGCCGCGGCGGCTTACCTGCAGCAGGTGATTGTGAGGAACCCTCTCCATCGCCCTGCCCGGCGGCTGCTGGTGGAACAATTGGTCTTTTCCAACCAGCAAAGTGCCGCGCTCCTGCAGGCGAAACAACTACATGAGCTGGCGCCGAACGCGCGCAGCTATGCTCGACTTGCCGAAGGCCCGGGCACGCTCCAGGACAGCAAGAGCCCGCGCGCTGCCGGGTTCACGGAGGAAGATGAGTTCTATGTCCCTTACCGGCGCGATGGACCCATGCTGGCGCGGAAGTCGGCGCAAAGGATCTTTTCCGGTGGGCCCGCGGTGGTTCTGCTGTCGGACAAGGTAATCGAGGTGCGGAGTGATGGCTCGGCATCTGCTTACACCCATAGGCTCACGCGGCCTCTCAACAAAGACGGCATCAGCCGCTACGGCGAGGTCACGCTTCCCCGCGGTGCAGACCTGCTGGAGTTGCGTACGATCAAGGCCTCCGGCCAGATTATTGAACCTGAGCTGGCCCAGCAAAAGCCCACTATTTCCATGCCTGCATTGGAACCTGGTGATGCGATTGAAGAAGAGTACGTTACCCACTACGCCGTGCTGGAGCATGCATCTGAAGAAGCCACCTCTCTCACCTTCGGCTCATTTGCTGCACCCATTCTGTACTCCCGCCTGGTGGTGCTTAGCCCGCGCGACGCCGGCATATATGTTCGCGTGCAAGCCGGCACTCCACCGCCTCTTGTGGGAGAGAACAAGGAAATGGTCGTCCGCATATGGGAGCGCGACAACATCGCCCAGACCGTCCCTGAATCGTTTCTGCCCTCGACCAACCTGCTGCCCACGGTTAGCGTTGCAACCACGGAGAAGACACGCGACCGCCTGCGTGATGATTTGATCGAGGCTACGCGCACCGGCGTTCACGCGCACGAGACTGCGTTGGGGCTCCATCTGGAGCAAGCTGCCAGTGAGATTGAAAAGGCAAAACGTCTGTACCGGTTTGTGACTACCAAGATTGATTCTACCGGCCCCGATTGGGCCGGCAGTCCGGCTGAAGACACGCTGCAAAACGGGCAAGGCAGCCGCACCTCAGCGCTGCTGGCCCTGGCCCGGACGGCCGGTCTCAAAGCAGGATTGCTGCTGGCACGCAAGGTGGACAAGAGTTGCGGCAAGCAACTTGATTTTTCCTGTTACACCGAGCCCCTGGTGCGCTTCTGGCTGACCAAAGGTGAACTGGTGGATGTTGACGCCGAGTCGGATGACCTTCCCTTTGGCGCAATACTGCCTGCGCTCGACCCCCGGGATGCGCTCTTCATTCCATTGCTGGCGGAGGAAGAAAAAAAACCGGAAATCGTAGTCCTGGCAACCAGGCCTGCAAACGAGAAAAGTGTGGCCGAGGGCGATCTTTCCTTCCATGAAGGAGACCTGGTGGCCAACATTCAGGTGCAACTTGGTCCAGTGCGGGCGCAGGAAGTCCGAAGCGCGCTGCGCAACGCGGGTGAACGCGAGCGCCAGGCCTTTTTTGACCAGCTTGCCCTGCGCATCTTCCCCGGAGCCACCGCCGTTAGCGGCGCTGCGGCGCACGAGGACGACCCCGAACAGCCCCTGAAGCTTTCTCTCCACTGTACGGCCCAGCAATTCATCAACCGGCAGAGCGGCACGATCGAAATCAATCAACTGGCGCCGGCGCTCGGCCTGGCTACGCTGTATGCCAAGACGCCTACGCGCAAATTCCCGCTCTATATTGAATCGCTCTACTTTGAAAGCACTACATTCCATTTACATCTGCCCGCCGGGATGGATGCCAGGTCTTTACCCGCTGACTTTACCGGCAAGAGCGAGTTCGGGGAGTACGCCTTGCGATTTGTCCGGTCTCAGCGCCAGGTGGATATCCACCGCGACTTCCACATCCCGGTGCAGGTGGTGGCGCCGGAAAAGTATGGCGCCTTCGTCAACTTTGCCGTCCAGATAGACGAAGCCGAACAGCAGCGCATCTCTCTGGAAGTGGTAAAAGACACAGTCGGCAGAGCGCCGAAGAACAGCACGGAACCGGTCGCTCTAAAAAAGTAAAGGCCGGGATGGTCCGGCCCACGAAATCTTCAGATTGTTCACACCGCCTGAAAACAACTTTGCGCCTAATAGCGCTGCCCGCCGGCGACGGGCATATTGCTGTAGCCGCCTCTTTCTTCTCCCATGCGCTCCAGAAAAGTCGAGGCCATATCCACAAACTTGCTGCCTCTCTCAATGTACTCAGGCATGCGATGCCACAACTCCTCAAACTTCTCAGGATGCTCGGCAGCGAAGGTGGCTACGCCGATCCCGGCAACGGCCAGGCCTGCCGGTTTTCGCCCTGTAAGGAACAGTATTGCCCCTGCCGCAAAAGACCCGTACATCAGCGTCTTCTTCCAATCCATTTCCCCACCCTCCCGAATTGTGTGCTGTGGCTCAAACTCTAATTTATTTTCGCCGCTCATGGAAGCCATCAAACCTCTCGTCCCGACTTGGATTGATTAGAACCGCGAAGGAGCATTTCTGTTGCCCTTCAGGCTTTTCACTGGGGCAATCCCCCTGGCGTCACTGCTGGATGCTCATGTCCGGCCAATGATCCCCTGGGCAATATTCCTGTTTTGGTCCGACTTGTGACCCGACGTGGGAAAGCTTGGTAGAAAGCTCGCGTAGAAAGAGAAAGTGGGCGCCGGTATAGGGGCGACGCCCACGTGGGGGTACTGCGTATGTTGTTATTAGAATAGACGTGAGAATCGCAAAAAAGTTTCATGTTTCGCGGAAATTAACATAAATAAATACTATTAAAGTTAATAGTCAGTGGTCACATCTAAGATTTTACTTAAAAAAACCCCTCGCCAGGCGAGGGGTTGGAGAATGAGGAGAGAGGAGATTCAAGTTCAAGGATTACGACATGCGCGATACCAATTCCCGCATTTGCAGGCGGGCCTGGTGAAGACCAAATTGGGATTCCTGCACTTCCATGCCAAGAAGGCGGGCGATTCTTTCGTGCGTGTAGCCTTCCACGTCATGCAGAAGAAAAATCAGTTTCTCAGTGGCCGGCAATTGCACGACAGCGCGTTCCAAATGAACGCGCTTCACGTTGCCGCGAACGCTCCGGGTTTCGGGGCAAACGCCGCTGTTCAATGTGAGCGTGCCAACCTGCGTAATCTCGCGGATTTCCGCCAGGAAAGCCTGGTCAATCTGTTCGTTCCCAGGCACTACTGACAGCGCAAAGGCACGCAGAAACGTATTTCCGGCAAGCTGCTCCGCGGTCAGTTCATTGTCTGTCATCCAAAAAGCCAGGGAATAAATCCGGTGGCAGTGCTCATGGTAGATGTCATCGTATTGGGCAGCGCGCCGTTCAACTGCGGGAGCAAGTATTCCCAGATTGCTGATCACACCCAAGCTGCTAGACATTCAACCTACCTCTTTTCGGCCCGGTGAGGGTCCCTTTTTGACTATCGTCACTCAAGCGCACACTGGATAGAGCAATCCAGATGCCCAAAGAACGAAGAAGCCCATCAAGATTTGCAAGGGAAATTAAGTTATTGATTTTTAAAGCGTAATGCGTTGTTAGCGAGAGAAGGGGCGAAATGCAGATTGGTTGGGATTAAGGTGTGATCCTAATCTCGATATAGTTTATGGGTATCATGGTGCCACTTCTTGTCATGCTGATACTCAGCTATATTCGTACAGGCGGGTAAATTTTACAGAAATAGCGCCGGTTTTTTGAAACTCATCGAACCATTAGCACTTCTCGGATGTTGTCACGCCCCAGAAAAAATTTGCGCGACGCAAAATCCTTGAACAGGTTCTCAATATGACGGTTATTAAAGATCCGTTGCAGGCGAAAACCCTGGATTGGCTCCAATTCCAGAGTGTCTTTTTGCACAATGTGGTGCCGCGAGTAGAGTGATTCCGCCCCGGCATCCTTGGTGTGAAAGAACGCGAGCAGGTTCCCTTTCGGCTTCAGCATGGCTTGCAGGCGCTCTACAAGCGGCTTGACAAGGGTTTCTGGCAGGTAGTCCGCTACATCCCAGAACAAGACGGCATCGAAATGGCCGGCAGGATAATCCAGGTTCTCCGCGAAAAACCTGGACGGGTCAATCTGCAGAGAACCATCCTCCTGTTTGACGAAATAATTCTGGTCCTGGGATTCGCGCAAAATATCTTCGTTATAGACGCGCGCACCGAGTTCGGTAAGTAACGTGATGTTGGTCGGAGAGGTGGGGCCAAGGTCGAGGACGCACATTTTCTTTTCACCGCTGCCGCTCAGGTCGCGGATGAAATCGCCCAGGCCGATGCAGTGGCGTCTGGTCCGTGGCGCAGATTTGGCGCTCCCTTCCGGCTTGGAAGGAGAGCTATCTGCTCCACGGAGCCATCGCATCAAATTGTTACTGGAGGAGCCCACGCTCCCTTAACTCTACCTTATTTGGTATCCAAAAAGGAACCCTGCGCTCCAGGACTGGCGCTATAGCTGGCCACGCCCGAGCTTGAGCCCGAACCTGAGCCCATGCCCACGCTAGCTGAGGCTGCCAGAGGCTTGCGAGGTTCTGTCCTGGCATCTTTCTCTTTGATATCGATTGCGCCCTTAAAGAAAGCGCCATCTTCTATCACAATGCGCTGTGTGCTCACGTCGCCAATCAGCGTGCAGGATTTGCGCAACTCCACGCGGCCGGTGGCCGTTACGTTGCCTTCCACCCTGCCATGCACGACCAGATCACGAGCGGAGATACCCGCTTTGATCTTGCCGTTGGGGCCGATGATCAGGCTGTGGTCCCGCAGGTCGATATTGCCCTCGATCTCACCATCCAGATACAGGTCTTCACTGCCGGTGAGTTCGCCTTTGATTTGCACAGACTTGCCGATATGCCCCACGTCCGCTTTGTACGGATCGCTGGCCTTCGGGGTTTCTTTATGCGGTACAGGGACACTGGGTGCAGCGGTGGCAGCAGGCGGGGGTACGGGCTGCACAGACTGGCTCGGATTCATGCTCATGGGTTTATTGTCCTCAGGACGTGCTTTCCACATTTCGGCACCTTTTTCTTTTGGTTATCGCTCTCTTCAGAGAATTCAAAAATTTGACTCAACCATTCGCAAACGCCTGTTTTGCACATTAATCAGGAGTTGTCCCGTTAGTTTACTGCTGTATTTCTAAATCAAATAGTTACTCTAGGTGTGCGCCGGAAAGGCAGTCCCGTTCCCAGTCGCGGCATCTTTGTGCCCAACTTTGCGTATTTGCATTATAGTAAACATTAACTCTATTGTTACTTCTATTGAATATATATTAACAGGCTTATTTTTCATCTATTTACAGAGATACAAAACTTCCTGGGCGGCGCAGCAGTTTGGCTGTATGTTTGCACTTGAGTTAAGCGTCGACCGAACGGAATGCCGCGATAAAGCGTGCGGGAACCGCCACCAGGGGAACAGCGGTTCCGAACGGAGTCGCGGTACTTGAGCCAATGGGACTGCCTTTCCGAAGAGGTCGATCTTAAGGAAGAGGCGGCTAAAATGCCGCCTCTTTTTAATTGAAGCAGCTGTCTGCCGGAGATTTCCTTCCAATATAAAATGCAACTAGCTGCTGGTTTTCCGGCGTCTAAGCAGCTATCCGGTCTGATCAGCTTATGAGTTACTGTAGGCCCTTCTGGCGAGCGGTAATGTGCCTGTGTTCGGCGAGCCTGGCTTTTGCTTTGGGGCAAGGCCACACACCTGCCACCGACACCACGCCACTGCCCCAAGACGCCACACAGTACGTCAGGGACACCATCAAACACCAGATGGAAGCAGAAAACGCCGACCACACGCACTGGCGATATCGCATCCACCGCGAAGACGACAAGGGCTCGCAGGACCGCGACGTCATCGATACAAAGGAAGGACAACTGGCCCGTACCCTGCTTATGAACGGCCAGCCTTTGACCGCCGAGCAGCGCGCCGCGGATAACGCTCGCATGAAAAAGCTAGTGGAGGATGCGGGGGAGCGCGCCAAACGTGAAAAGCGCGCTAAAGACGACGAAGACAAAGGGGCGCAGATGCTGAAGGCAATTCCTGACGCATTTGTCTTTAAATACGATGGCGAAGAGAATGGCCAGGTCCGGCTCACCTTCTTTCCCAATCCGCATTACAGCGCACCCAACCGGGAATTGCAGGTCTTTCGCTCGCTGAGCGGCAAAATGTGGATTTACCGTGCTGAGGGCCGCCTGGCCCGAATGGATGGGGCACTATTTGAAGATGTCACCTTCGGATGGGGGCTTCTGGGACGGCTGAATAAGGGCGGGACGTTTTCAATCACGCAAAACCGCGTGGGAGATGATCATTGGGAATATGTGTCGCTCGACGTGAAAATGTCAGGTCACGCCGTCATTTTTAAAAGCATCAACGTAAAACAAATGCAACGCCTGACGAATTTTCGCCGAGTACGTGATGACCTGACAATCTCTGAGGCTTACAAACTACTGGAGAACGGTGAACATCCTGTCTCGGCCGACAACCAGCCAGGCCCAGCCAAAGCTCACGGCAAAGACTAACTGCTTATTTCGCCGCCGGCGCCAGTCCCAGCTCGACCAGTGCTTTGGGGTTCTTTTCATCGGACGCCACAATGTTGTGGCATGAGCTGCAGTCCTGGGTAATCGTCTTGCCATCGGAACTGGCGTGCTGTTCGTCATGGCAGCGGAAGCACCCGGTGAAGTCCGTGTGTCCCAGGTTGTTGGGATACGTCCCCCACACGATCTTCATTTCGGGAAAAACATTTCGCTGATAGAGACCGAGCAACGCGCGCGCGCTTCGGGTCACTTCGTCATGCTGTTGGGCGTAAATCCGCGGGTAGCTTTTGCGGTAAAAATCTTCAAACGCCGCCGGAATTTTTACAGTGGCATCCTCCCCCGTGGCATACGTCTGCTTCAGGATTTCAAGGCCCTGCTTCTTGGCAAAGGGCAATGCAGGTGAGACGTCACCGAATGCCATGGCGCGATCCATAGCGCGTTCTGGAAGCTGGAAAGTATGCGCCGGGCGGTTGTGGCAGTCAATGCACTGCATGGCGCGAAGCTGGTCAGTCTCAGGCTTGGCCCCGGGGGCGGCAAAGACCGTCGTCTTGCCGGCAGCGGTGTACTCGACGTAAGGAATGTTCTGGCGGACATCGTCCGCGGCGTAATACCGCAGCGTGACGCCTTCCCCCAGGTGCGCGCCGTGGACGCCTGAACTGTGCGGTCCGCCTGTGCCCAAGTGCATTATCAGCACGGTATGCGTCAGAGTATTCTGTTCGTCAGTCCCGTAGCTGACCAGGTCGCGCATGCGGTCGCCGAAAAACCGGCGCCGGGCGTGGCACGATTCACAAGTCTCAGTCGCGGGACGAAGCTTTTCCAGGGGCTCAGGAATGGGCCGGGGATAGCTGTTGAGAGCCAGGTGCACCACCTGGCGCACGCCATTGAGCTTGCTGCGCACAAACGACGATGCCCCCGATCCCACGTGGCAGCTTGCGCATTCCACCTTGGAGTGCGCCGCCACTTCATAGGCGGCGAACTCGGGCTTCATCACATGGCATGTGGTCCCGCAAAAATTGGGCGTCTCCATGTAGCGGACCGCGCTATAGGAAAGCTGGCTGGCAATAATAATATTCACCAAAGCCGTGGACGCGATGAAGATCACCAGCCGACGCACCGCCGGGCTCCGCGGATCAATAGGCTGGAACTCTGTGGGAAGCTCACCCTGCTTGCGCAGTCTGCGCCGGCGCAGAAAGATGCCCACCGGAATGAGCAATAGCCCGCCGATAAAAACTACCGGCAGCAAGAGGTAGGCAATCATCCCGATGTAAGGATGTACGCTTCCGCCGCGCAATGTGATGGGAAGAAACACCAGCCATGTAACCGTGGCCGCCGTGACCACGATGACCCCCACCAGGCTGATCCAATTGTTGGAGAGAAAAACAACGGGTGAAAGCCATGCACGGAAGGTTGTTTTCATTTCGAATCGGGTCTCCTCTTCGTCCTCAAACACCGCGGCGTTCACCGTTATTCTGACGTCATCGAGACTGAAGCAAGAGCAGTATAAACAAATGAATAACCGCAAAATGTGACAAATATCACAAATGCAAACAAAGCAATCCAGCCCGCCCCGCCAGCGCAGGTGTGACCTCCATCACATCTCCAGTGAGACCAACATCTTAGGATAGTTCTGAGAACTGGGGAACAAAAATTCCCAAGGACAGGTGCGATGAATGCGAATTTTGATCTGAACCGGTGTCCGCTGCTTGTGATTTGGGAGACCACACAGGCCTGTGATTTGGCCTGTTGCCATTGCCGCGCGTGTGCGCAATCGAAGCGGAACCCGCTGGAGCTGACCACGCTGGAAGCGGAGAAACTGATTCGGGACGTCGCTGACCTGCGCCCGCCCATCTTCATTCTGACCGGCGGCGATCCCTTGAAGCGTTCGGACATCTTCTATCTGGTGCGCCGTGCCGTGGCCCACGGTCTCCATCCCGCGATGACTCCCAGCGCCACTCCTTTGTTGACGCGCGAGGCCATTGCTGATCTGAAGCGGGCCCGGCTCTCCAGAATGGCCATAAGCCTGGACGGCTCTGTCCCTGAGTTGCATGACGCTTTCCGCGGCGTGCCCGGCTCTTATGCTCGCACCCTGGAAGCAATCCACTGGGCCAATGAGTTCGGTCTTCCCATCCAGGTGAACACCAGCATCTCCAAACGCAATATGCATGATCTGGAAAACATGGCCAATTTGCTGAAACAGTTCAAGCTTGTGTTGTGGAGCGCTTTCTTTCTGGTGCCCACAGGCCGCGCGCAGATCGATGACATGCTTTCCGCGGCCGAAGTGGAAGAGGCATTTGCCACCCTGTACCGTTTTTCCAGGGAGCTGCCCTTCAAGGTAAAGACCACTGAGGCGCAGCATTACCGCCGCTACATTATTCAGCAGCGCATCAAGAGCAAAGGCCATGCCGCGATTGAAACCAGTGGCCATGGCTGGGAAAAAGCCATTCCCGGACTTCTGCCGATCAATGATGGCAAAGGCTTCGTCTTCGTCTCCCACACCGGCGAAGTCTGCCCCAGCGGGTTCCTGCCGGTTTCCGCGGGCAACGTGCGTGTGCAGAGCCTGACGGAGATCTACCGCAATGCGCCGCTGCTTGTCTCCCTGCGTGACACTTCCAATCTGCAGGGCAAATGCGGAGCATGCGAATTCAAGGAGATTTGCGGGGGCTCGCGCGCTCGCGCCTATGCGGTCAGCGGAAACATGTTCGCGGAAGATCCTTGCTGCAGTTACGTACCAAGGGCAGGGCAGCCGGATTGAAGGCCAAGCGAAGGACAACTGGTTTTTAGGAATTTACATGCAGGCGCCCGTCGCGCAGGACGGTGCACTTGCGGTCGCGCCAGACAATGGTATCGCCGACGAACCCGCCGATCCACACCAGGAAACCGATTGCATCCTGAAACGGCAGCAACCACCACTGTTTTTGTGTGACCGGATCGCGTAATACATAACGGGCTGTGGCGGCCGCAGCGCCGCAGCGCAAAGCGAACGTAAGCAGGATGGTCGGCCACGCGCTGTGATGCACGGCACAGAGCAGCAGCGCCCAGGGCAGGGGATAGGTAAAGATCTGCCCCCAATAGCCGGCGGGGCGCGACCGGCGGGTGCTGCGCGCCCAGCGCAGCCGGTGTCCAAGGTTGCGCATCATGCCCTGGCTTCCGATGCGATGTTCGATCACATGTGAAGAGAGCAGCACTCCGTGTCCCAGCTCCGCCGCGCGCTGGCCGATCACAAAGTCTTCCGCCAGAAACTCCTGCAGGTAGCCGAACCCGCCCATGTCTTTGAGCACGCCGCGACGCACGGCCACGGTGCAGCCCAGCGCGAACCGCATTCCTTCCATCATGCGCGCCACCAGCACGCCGCCCAGCAACTCGGTGTTCATTCCAATGGCTTCCAGGCGCGACCATACGCTCGCACCCGGCACAGCTAGATAAGGACAGGTAATCAATCCTATCCGCTCTTCCTGGAATTCCTGCGCCAGGTCAGACAGAAGGCAGGGTTTCACGCGCACGTCACTGTCGCTCATTACCAGCACATCGTAGCGCGCCTCGCGCACCATCCGGTTCAGGCTGAATGCCTTGGCATTGGGGATGGGAGATTCTCCCGTGACGATCAGCCGCGCGCTTATCCGCCCGCTAAACTCATCCATGATTTTCTCGGCCACGGGTACGGCAGGATCGTCGCGGCGATGCACGCCGAGGAGCACTTCATATTCGGGATAATCCTGCACGAAAAAGCTGCGCAGGTTTTCCTCCAGGCCATCGTCATGGCCACAGAGCGGCTTGAGGACGCTGACGGGAGGCTTGTCTCCGGGCGTGGGCAGGCCTGCAGAAAGGTATCGCCGTGTCGCCACCATGATCAGCACGCAATAGACGAGCGAACCGGTGAGCAGGACCGCCAATGCCGTAGTAAGGATCACCATAACGCGGGTTTGTTCTCCATTTTGGAGCCGTCCGCTGTCGCGCCGGAAAGGCCATTGGTAAAAAGAAACTTGCCGCCGCTTGCAGCTACCTGGTGAAGACCCGCCGGGCCGACCAATGCGCTCAGACGAGCGAGCCCGCTACGGTCGGCCACCAGGTAATAGCGAATTGTACCTGACCAGGCCCTCACAAACTCAGCATCGTCAATAAAAACGGGAGGAACACCCGGGGCATACGAGCCATACTCCAGATTGTTCACACGGCCATTCAGCAGCAGCGGGCTTCGGTTGGAATAAAAAATCACCGAGGAAAATGGATAGTATGCGCCGTCAACGATCAGGCGGCCATCGGGCGCGTTACGCAAGGCCTCCGCCAGCGGCCGGGAAGAAAGATATGGATCGAAAACAACCAGCGCCATCCGGCTGGCATGCAGGAACAAAACCATCATCACGGCCAGAGCAATAAAGGCCTGGCGGCCGCGCAGCCATGCCCCTGCGGTCCCCGCCAGGAACGCCACGCCGGCCAGCATGAGCGGCGCACGCAGATAGGCGAACGACTGCAGAGTCAAATCACCGAGATGCCCAAGAGAAAGCGTGTAAGACTCAGGGTGCTGTTGCAAGGCGTTGGAGATATCGCCCGCCGCAGGCACATAGCGCACCGCAAACAGGACCGCAGCAATCACCAGGGCGGCCCCGGCCGAAATTGCTGCCAGCACCCTGGTGCCGGCAGCAACCAGCTTTCCTTCGCCATCCATGGCACAGCCCAGCAAAAGCGCGAGCGCCGGATACATCGGCATGGAATAGTATTCCTGCGTGGTGGAGAAGGTGAAAAATAACAGAAGGAATCCAGCCCAGCAAAGCGCGAGCAGACGCGTGCGGCCGGCCCGGTCAACCGGTTTGTAGCTGAGTCTTGCCGCGGCCGGCAGATAGGCGCTCCAGGGAAAGAGCCAGAGCAGGTTCAATAACCAAAATGCCAAACGTGGCACGGTGTTGTAATCGCGCGGATAGCGCAGGTTCAAAAAGCGCAAGACATGTTCATTGATGAAATAAAACCAGAAAAAACCGTGATACTCCCCCGGACCGCTGTGCATGGTGAAATTGAAATACGGAGGCATGCGCAGCGTTGCCAAGACATGCCAGGGCGCAGCTATCAGCAGAAAAATCAAGATCACGCTGACGGGGCGCAGGCGCCGCCAGGCATCGCGTGAGAAAAGTTGGCGCGTAAAGGCCAGATAGAGCAGCACTCCTCCGACCGGAACCACCAGCGCGATCAAGCCCTTGAGCAGCACGCCCACTCCCAGAGCAACGCCGAGAACGGCGGCCCATCGGCGCGGGTTGGCCTCTTTCCCATCTTCATTCAGTGAGCGCTGGAACGCCATGAAACAGAAGCAGACCGTGAGGGCGAGCATCACGTCAGGAATAAGAATGCGGGTAAAGAGAAAGAGCCCTATGCATGTGGCCAGGACCAAGCCGGCATAAAAACCGGCGCGGCGTCCAAAGGCCCACGCACCGTAGCGTGCGGTGGCAAAGCACAGCAGGACCGCCGCCAGCGCCGTTGGAATGCGGGCCACCCAGTCGTGCACTCCCATGACCAGGTAGCAGATAGCGATGAGCCAATACGGCAACGGGGCCTTCTCCATGTAAGGCACGCCATCCAGATGAAGGACCACCCAATCACCCGAGTCGACCATATTGCGCGCAATCTGGCCGTGCACGGCATCCACGTCGTCCATCAGTCCCGGAGGAGAGACGATACAGCCAAAGAAAACGATGGCCGCAACGATCACCAGCACTATTTCATAGTGCAAATTCGGACGCAGCACAGGCGCCGGCGTTGGCGACTCAACAGCTGCGAGATCCAGTTGTTCCAAGAGTGCGTTCACTGAAGAAATTTACTCAACCCTCTCATGATACCCGTGCGACTCCGCTCAGCCCCTGTCAGAAGTACCAGTTGTGCCTGGCAAGTAGACATTGTCCAGGTTCCTGTTTGGCGTGTGATCCTGTCGTGCGGCAAGCCCCTTGGATTTGTAAATGATCGCGGTCAGATTTTGAAGATGGGATTTGTAAAAAAGCTGTAAGCACGGAGAAGCGCATGAACCAAAGTAGGAAGGCCCTCACCCTCGCTAAGAAATGTAAAGGTTGCGCTTTGCGAACGACTTCAGTCGTAAGATGGTAATGACCGACCAGGCTGCGCAACATTTGCCAGGTAATGGTGTTCTTTTTCTCAGAGACCGGGCGCACTGGCCGGCGCCAGAGTCATGGCATTGGAGCAGGAGTCATGAGCGTCCTGAAACGGAGACTGACGGCGGCATTCGTGGTGGTTGGCATGGCTTCCCTGGTGACATTCCTGCAGGTCGAGGCCAACCACGAAACCGATGACCAGATCGGCACAGAGGCGGTGTGGAATGCCGCCGGCGACGATCTTAGCGAGATCGGCAAGGCCTGCAAGAACACTCAGCCAGCGGAATACAATCAATGTTTCATCGAACAGATGGGGGGATACGCTTCCTCTGACGCCGTGGCTTTCAGCCAGTTACTGGTCGCACAGAGGCTGCCACGGGTCGGTTATCTTGCCGGCATGCGGGAAGCGGGGCTGGTGGACCTGGGATACGTCGTCTACCCCGGAAGCCCCAAATCCACACAGGGTTGGGTGCTGATGAACGGCCTTCCCGCCCTCGTTAACGTGGATGATCTTGCCATGCTGCCCCAAGCCGAAATGGAAAAGAACCCTGCATTTGGAGCGCTGCGCAGAAGCCATCCACAACTGCAACTGGCTGTCACCAGCGACCAACGCAGCCCGGACTCATCCCCGCAAATAGAACCGCTCGCCGGTGGCGGACAAAGGTTCGTCGTTCGCTATGCTCTCCAGGAGCGCTGCGACAGCTGCACTCCTCTCGGCCAAGCCAGCTTTGGTTTTGATTTCGACGCTGCCGGCGAATTCCTGGGAGTGAAATTCATCAGCGTGGCAACGGGTCAGCCGTAATGCTTCTTTCTTGCTGTTGAAAACCTTGCATTCTTTCCGAGCAGACGCTTCGAACCATCAGCAATCTCACAAACCAATCCCACCTCAGAGAAACACCTGAGCGGAGATTGTGTGCCGCCGGGGCTCAAAGTCCGCTCTTCTCTGGACTCAGCCGCGTTTGCGCTTGTGTGACCTCCATCACATACCTGAACACCGCCAAGGTAGATACTGGTTACGTCGTTCAAGGTCGCCTGGCAAGCACTAAAGTGGCCCAGTAGATTGGTTGACAAACGCCTCTGCCAGCCCAACGCAGCGCGATCCAGAATTTTTTGCCAGGGAACTACCGCCACAATTTGTTCAAGTTCGAACATCGGCGGTGTGCAGAACCCAAGACGATTGCGCGCTTAGGACCACGAGCACAAGATTTCGCTCCTCGCTAACCCGCAGACGCGCCAGCGCAGCCGCCCCAACCTCCCTGGCGAAGCGAGTGGGCCGAACAGGTACCACCAAAAGCTTTTCCCCTTGCAGGCGCGGTGGCAAGGCATTCTGTAAAAGGAGGCACTGTCACACAGGTTCCAAAGACGCGCGGAACCTGCAGCTTTACACAGAGAGAGTTCTAAATGAGCAAATTTTTTCGGGATGTGAGTTACCTCACATCCCTACTTTTTTTGCGCCTGCTAACCTGCATTTCTTTCAGGGGCAGTATTCGCGAACAATGAGTAGTAACCTAGTACACGCAATGCCAACTCTACCGGGAACAACGCCGGAGCAGCGGGGACGTGAATCCCTGGCGCCCCTGTGGCCGCCGAGCCCGCTGGCTCCAATCTTTCATCCGCGAACGGTGGCCGTGATTGGCGCCACGGAAAAGCCCGCCAGCGTGGGCCGGACCGTGTTGCGCAACCTTCTGGAGCAGCCTTCCGGGGCCACAATTTTTCCCATCAACCCGCACCGGCCCAACGTGCTGGGGATAAGGTGCTATCCCAACATCGCATCCATCGGCGAGCATGTTGACCTGGCAATTGTGGTCACGCCTGCTGCCACCGTCCCTGAGGTGCTCCAGGAGTGCGTGGATGCGGGAGTGGGCGGCGCCATCGTGATCTCTGCCGGGTTTGCCGAACTCGGCGCTGAGGGCAAAGAGCGCGAGCAAAAGATCAGACAGGTGCTGGCGTCGGGCCATCTGCGGCTGATCGGGCCCAACTGCGTGGGCGTAATGAATCCGCGCACTGGATTGAACGCCACCTTCGCCCAGGCCAATGCGATACCGGGCAACATCGCATTCCTGAGCCAGAGTGGTGCGCTTTGTACTGCCGTTTTGGACTGGAGCCGGAGGGAGAACGTTGGCTTCAGCGGCGTTGTCTCCGTGGGATCGATGCTGGACGTGAGCTGGGGCGACTTGATTTACCACTACGGCGATGACGCTTACACCTCCAGCATTCTGATTTATATGGAGTCAATCGGCGATGCGCGCAGCTTCCTTTCCTCGGCGCGCGAAGTATCACTGCGTAAGCCGATCATCGTGATCAAACCGGGCCGGACGGAGGCGGCGCGACAGGCCGCGGCTTCACATACGGGATCGATTACAGGGTCCGACGAGGTGTTTGAAGCGGCCTTCCACCGCTGCGGCATCCTGCGCGTGGCCAGCATCAGCGAATTGTTTGACATGGCTGAAGTGTTAAGCAAGCAGCCACGCCCGCGCGGGCCCAGGCTGGCCGTTGTGACCAATGCGGGCGGCGCCGGCGTGCTGGCGGCGGACGCGCTGCTGGCCAGCGGCGGACAACTGGCACAGCTCTCCACCGAGACACACGAGACCCTCAACAAGCTGCTGCCGGCCGCGTGGAGCCATGCCAACCCCGTGGACACGCTGGGCGACTGCAGTCCGGAAATGTATGCCAAAGCTCTGCAATCCGTTGCTGGCGATCCAAACTGCGATGCCGTGCTCTCCATTCTGGCGCCCCAGGGAATGACCGAGCCGGAACAAGCGGCAGGCCTGGTGCGCAAGGCGGCAGAAACCATCAAAAAGCCGCTCCTGGCAAGCTGGATGGGCGGCAGCCGCATGCAGCTTGCAGCCAACGTGCTGAATGAAGCGCGCATTCCCACCTTTGAATATCCTGACGCGGCGGCGCGCAGCTTTGCCTACATGTGGCGTTACAGCTCCAACCTGCAGGCGCTCTATGAAACGCCCATGTTTGCCGGCGAACTTCCGGAAGATGGTCCCAGGCGCGTGGCGGAGATCATTGCCGGCGCGGTGGCCAAGAACCGAACTGTCCTGACCGAGCACGAGTCCAAACAGGTGCTGGCGGCATACGACCTGCCGATTACGCGATCGCAGATCGCGGCGTCTGTGGAAGAAGCGGTGGCAGCCGCGGAGGCAATCGGCTATCCCGCGGTGCTCAAGTTGAATTCAGAGACAGTCACGCATAAGTCCGATCGTGGCGGCGTACATCTGGATCTGAAAGACGCGGCGGCGGTCCGCTCGGCTTTCACGCAGATTCAAGCCACATTCTCAAGCGACGGCAGCTTCCAGGGCGTCAACGTGCAGCCGATGGTCCGCAATGCAGGTTACGAACTGATTTTGGGAAGCGCAACCGATCCGCAGTTCGGGCCGGTACTGGTGTTTGGCCTGGGCGGCCAACTGGTGGAGGTACTGCGCGACAATGCGCACGCCCTGCCGCCGCTCACGACTACACTGGCGCGCCTCATGATGGAGAACACGCGTATTTTTCAGGCGTTGAGAGGTGTGCGCGGCCGCAAGCCCGTGGACCTGGAGAAACTGGAAGAATTGCTGGTGCGCTTCAGCGAACTGGTGGTGGAGAACCCTCGCATCGCCGAGATTGAAATCAATCCGCTGCTGGCGAGCGACAAGGGATTTGTGGCGCTGGACGCAAGGGTCATCCTGCATCCGGCTACGGTGCCCGCTGCAAAGTTGCCGCGCCCGGCGATCCGCCCGTATCCCAGCCAATATATTTCAACCTGGCAAACGCACGATGGCACCAGCTTCACGCTGCGCCCGATTCGTCCTGATGATGAGCCTCTGATGGTGGACTTTCATCACCAACTTTCGGAGACAAGCGTCTACATGCGTTTCTTCCTGCCGTTGAAGCTGGATTTCCGCGTCTCCCACCAACGGCTCTTCACCAAGTGCTTCATCGACTACGATCGCGAGATCGGCCTGGTGGCGGAATACGCAGACGAGCAGGGCGCGCGCCGCATCGCCGGCATCGCCCGGCTGATTCGCAAGCATTCTGATAACAACGCGGAGGTCGCGTTCCTGGTGGCGGACAAGTTCCAGAACCGGGGCCTGGGCACGCACCTGCTGGAACGGGTCATCGCGATCGCGCGCAAGGAAGGGATTTCGACGCTGGAAGGCGCCACGCTCTCCGACAATTTCAATATGAAAGATATGTTCGTCAAGGCCGGTTTTCGCTTTGCCCCGCCGGAAGACGGCGTGGCCACGGCGGAACTGCACCTGGAATGACGGACGGGTTGCAACCACGAACTGAACTGTCAGGGCTGCCTGAGTTTCTTGTCAAAATTGAACACGTAGAGGACAAGCGCGCCATTGACCAGGAAGAGCACCAGCGACCCCATGGCGGCGTGCCAGGGCGTCCGGGCATCATGGCGAAGGAAAGCGTCCACCGAAGCCGCCATCAACCAGAGTTGCACCACCACACCAATTCCAACCAGCACCAGAAGCGCGGTAAATAACGTTGTACCCTGAGTTTGGCGGGTGCTCATCAGACCTCCACTCCTAGGGCAAAAATCTCATCGCCCAGTTGTTCCAGCCTGATGCGGGGCAACGGCCGCGTTGGCGGTCCGGCATAAGGCTTGCCTTCGTCAATGGTGAAATAGCCATTGTGGCAGGGGCAAAATAACGTGTTTTGATTTTCATCGTGAATCACAGCGCAGGAGAGATGCGTGCACACCTGCGAGTAAGCAACCAGGCTTCCGTCCAGCTTACGAACGAGAATGCAGGGATCGTGCTCAGTAGGATAGCGGAACAGCGCTGAACCGCCCGTGACGATGGATGAGGCCAGCCCAAGCCTGATCCGTGGCATGGCTGAAGCCTTGACCAGATGCGGCACTCCAGCGAGCACGAAATTGGCCCCGGCAATGGTGAGAGATCCCAGCGCCAGGAACTTCACCATCTCACGGCGGGTGATGTAGTTATCGCTTTCCCAGCCGACGGGAAAGTCGTCACGCCAGCGCGTGGCCTTCTTTTTTTTACAGTCTTTGCATCCTTTGCGGTCTTCGTCTGCCATCTCAATCTCCCATGAGCAGGTTGGCCACGTCATACTCGTCAGTGGAGGTGGCGCGTAACTGGTCCACAGACACATCGATCCTCTCGACCTCCCGAGGCACCAGCACGTTGACTTTGGTCCGGACCACCTCGCCGCCGAACTTCCATTCACGGATTGCCCTGCCCCGGCGCGTGTGCTCGATCTGCTCGCGGGTCATGAAGGCAAGCGCCCCGGAGGGACAGACCGTGGCGCACATCGGGCGTTTGCCGATGCTGGTGCGGTCATAGCACATATCGCATTTCATCATCTGGTTGATCTCCGCCTTGTATTTGGGCACACCAAAAGGACAAGCGAGAACGCAGTTGGAACACCCGATGCAACGGGGCTTCAGCGAGCTTTGCACAATGCCGTCGGCCGTCATTTTGATGGCATCGGCGGGGCACACCTGGGCGCAGATGGGGTCTTCACAATGCATGCAAACCTGAGGCGCTGTTTGGACGCTATCGACGCGCATGATGGTCTCCAGGTGGATCATGGAGACGCCGCGGTGCGTATCGCACTCTTCACATGCCTGGATGCAGGCACGGCAGCCGATGCAGCGCGAATGGTCAATGAAGAATTCCATGGCGCCGGCGCCGTTCATCGAACACCTCCGGCCTGCATTTCCAGCCGGGCGATTGTGTCCTGCGGAGGCGCAACCTTGGTCACACGCACGGCGCAGATCTTGTATTCAGGAATGTTTGAAACAGGGTCGATGGCGCGCACGGTCATGTTGTTCGCAGCGCGGTCCAGCGGCCAGTGATAGGGAACGAAGACGGTGTCAGGCCGGATCGTCTTCACCACGCTTGCCCGCACGGTAACGGAGCCGCGGCGGCTCTCCACCCGCACGAAGTCACCTTCGGCGATTCCCAGCTTCACCGCAGTGATGGGATGGATTTCACAAAGGGGCTGAGGGTACTGCTCCATCAGCGCCCCAATGCGCCGTGTCTGCGTGCCGGAGAGATAGTGCGCAACCACGCGGCCCGTGGTGAGGACCAGAGGATATTCGCCATCGGGTTCCTCTGCGGCCGGACGCCACTCTACCGCCTGAAAATGCGCCTTGCCATCGGGATGGGCAAACTTCGCTCCTTCATAAAGGCGCGGCGTTCCCGGATGATCTTCAGAAGGACAAGGCCAAAACACGCCCATCTCGCGGTCCACGCGTTCCCAGGTGATGCCGTGATAGTCGGCCACGCCGCCCTTGGAAGCGACACGAATTTCCTCAAAGATCTCTTTGGGCGAGGCGTAGCTGAATTTCTCGCCCGCACCGAGGCGATGGGCGAGCTCGCAGATGATTTTCCAGTCCACCCACGCTCCGGCCGGCGGATCGACAACTTTGCGATGGCGGATGACACGGCCTTCCACGTTGGTGGTTGTGCCCTCATCTTCCTCCATCAGCGAACCGGCCAGCACAACATCCGCATAACGGGCAGTTTCGGAGAGGAAGAAATCAATCTGGCAGAAGAACTCCAGCTTCTCCAGCGCCTCGCGAATGTATTGGTTGTTCGGCAGCGAGACCATGGGGTTGCAGGAGATCCCGAGCAGGCCCTTGATCTTGCCTTCGTGAATCGCCTCCAGGATCGGGACCATCGACAGGCCTTTGCGGGGAATACTTGCTTCCGGAACGCCCCAGACCTTGGCGATGTATTCGCGATGGGACGGATTTTCCACGTCGCGCGCCCCGGGAAGCTGGTCACATTTCTGCCCCTGCTCGCGCCCGCCCTGGCCATTGCCCTGGCCGGTGATCATGGCGTAACCGCAGCCTTCACGCCCGATGCGTCCGGAAGCCACCACCAGGTTGATGGCGGCCATGCAATTCTCCACCCCCTTGGTATGGTGCTCAATGCCGCGGGCATGCAAGAGAAAGCTGCTCGATGCCGGCCCCCAGATCTCCGCCGCGCGAACGATCATGCTTGCGGGTACTCCGGCAATTTTTGCCGCATATTCGGGTGTGTACTTGCGCACGGCCTCTACCACCTGCTCCCATCCGGTGGTGTGCTGGACAATGAATTCGCGGTCAATCCATCCGCGCTCAATCATTACGTGCAGCATCCCGTTAAAGACGCCGATATCGCCGCCGGAACGGACCGGAATATAGAGGTCGGCGTTGCGGGCAATCGGCGTCAAGCGCGGGTCCATCACAATGAGCCTGGCGCCGTTGTCACGCGCCTGCCACAGATAGTGCGTGGTAATGGGGGCACACTCGGCCACGTTGGCGCCCGCCACCAGAATTGCCTTGGCCCTGGGAATGTCGCTCCAGGGATTGGCCGCGCGATCAATGCCGAAGATTTTCTTGGATGCCGCGGCGGCGGAAACCATGCACAACCGGCCGTTATAGTCGATGTTGGCGGTGCGCACCGCGACACGGGCAAACTTGCCCATCAGGTAGGCCTTCTCATTGGTCAGCGACGCGCCGCCCCATAGCGCAAACGCGTCATTGCCGTAAGCCTGCTGGATACGCCGGATCTCCGCAGCAACTTTATCCAGCGCCTGCTCCCATCTTACCTCGACGAAGCCAGCGCCCTCGCGGCGCATCAGCGGAGAACGCAGGCGGTCAGGGTGTTCATCCTGCATGTAACGCTTCACACCCTTTGGGCAGAGACGCCCCTGGTTGAAAGGAAATTCTTCCCACGGCTCAAATCCGATTACCCGATTGTCCTTCACCTTGAGCTGAATGCCGCACTGTTGCCCGCAAAAACAACAGTGGGTCTTCACCAGGCGGTCAGGCTCGGTATCAGCATTCCATCCCGTGGCGGGTACGCTGTTCAGCGTGGGGCCGAACTGCGCAATCAATTCCGGAATTCCTATTGGTGGTTTGGCCATTATTGGTTTCCAAATTCCGGCTCAGGCGGAGCGCGCGCCGAACTTGCGCCATTTGCCATCCTGCGCCAGCGCCAGCGCTTTGCGCCGGCACGGCGGACACACATCCTGGTAAGAGCCTCCGGCGTCGAATTCATACCGGATCTCAAGGTGCCGCTCTACTTCCTTCAGATCTTCAATATGCATGCGGGAAGCGAACGGCTCGCCACAGCGGATGCAGGCAGCTTGCTCGCTTCGGGCGCCCTCGTCCTTGTAAAACTGCACGCCTAACTGCGCCGACCGCTGAAAGATGTGGAAGAACTTTCCAAAGGGGAGGTACAGCAAGGTAAAAATCACGGTGACCGCATGCAGCATGGAGAGGAAACCATAGTTCATCCCGTGCAGCAGGTGGGTTGAAGCCGTAAGGAACAAACCGGTCACGGAGATCGCAAACAGCATGAGCAAAGGCATCATGTCCTGGGCAAATTGCTGCGTGGAGATAGCGCCGCGATCGCGCGCACGGCGGAAGAGCGCCAGCGCCACGCCAAGCAGGACCATCACGGCGGAGATATCCAGGATGTTGAAAGTAAGAGTGGCGCTCATCGTCCCCAGGCGGAAGGTGGAGATGTGCTGGCCAAAAAAGAAAGCACGGTAGACATTCTGGTCATTGGCAGCGCTCTCAAAGTGCACCCAGCCGAAGGAAAGCGGGAAGGTGACGGCGGCGGCCAGGAGGCAGCCCCAGGCGATCAGCCAGTGCGCCGTCCAGCGCAGGTGAGAGCGTTTCTCAATAAAACGCTGCGCAAAAAAGTCGCGGGCAAAGAGCCGGCCCAGGCGAAGCAGGTTTCCGGGCAATGAGCGGGGACGAAAGAAAATCTGCCAGCCGCGGAACCAGTACTTGCGGGTGGGCGGACGGCGCAGCCACATGGCAAAGCGGTAACCGATGCCGAACGCGGAAAAGACCGCGGCGCCAGTATAAGGAACCAGCGCGGCATCAAAGTGTTTCAGGCCATTGCTGCCGGCGAAAATGGCCACCAGCAACAAGACTGCAATCACCAGGCCCCAGAAGGTAGCATGGACCGCGTCCGCGCTGTAGCGGCGTTTCTGGTCAAGATCGATCCTCTGGTTCGAGCCACTCATAGAATTCACCAAGTCTATGTCGTTCTCTGATAGTACATCCGGCGTTTTATGAAGCTAAAAGCGCAAGAGATATGCGTTCTTCAAGTTGCATTGATGACCGGTTTTCGGAAGCGGCCCTTTGCTGTTAATTTGGCGACCAGCAGGCACAACAGGGCGAACGCCGCTAAAAGAGCAAAGCCCCATATGAATGATCCCGTTTGCTGGCGCAGAATGCCCAGCACCAGCGGAGGGAAGAAACCACCGAGGCCGCCCATGGCCCCAACAAGGCCGGTAACCGCGCCTACGGACTGAGGGAAATATTCCGGCACGAGTTTGAACACGGCGCCGTTGCCCAGACCGATCGCTGAGGCCATTCCCAGCGCGCCGATGGTGAAGGGCACCATGGTGTCAAAGGTAAGGAGCATGGCCATTGCGGTGACGAAGGGAAAGATCCAGAGCAAAACGGTCAAGCCTCCACGTTTATCGGAAAGCCATCCGCCAACCGGGCGCATCGCCGTGGCCAGCAGAACAAAGCCTGCGGTGCGCATGCCCGCGTCCTGCGGCGTGAGCTTGAAAATCTCCGTCAAGAACATTGGCAGGTAAATGCTCATGGCCACAAAGCCGCCAAAAGTAAGGAAGTAAAAGAAGCTCAACACCCAGCTCATACGTTCCGTCAGAGGCTCCGCCATCTGCTTGAGGGTCTTGGGAGGCAGGCTACGCGGCGCGTCTTTGGCAAGAACAGCAAAGGCCAGGCACCAGATCGCCAGCAAGCCGGCAAACGTCCAGAAAGTGTTGCGAAAACCAACCAGGGCAAAGAGCAAGGGCGCACCGAAAGCCGCAAGCGACTGGCCTATGTTCCCGGCCCCGTAAACGCCCAGAGCAAAGCCCTGGCGCTCCGCGGAATACCATCCGCTGACGAAGGCGACCCCGACGGAGAAACTGGCCAGGGCGATTCCGGTGAAAAAACCGAACAGCAGAAGCTGGTTGTAATCAGAAACAGTGCCCATGAACAAGGCGGCTACGACCGACAAACACATGGTGGCGGTGAAAACCTTGCGCCCGCCAAACCGGTCCGCCAGCAAGCCCAGGGGGATGCGTCCCAGACTGCCAAGCAAAACCGGGATTGCCATGGCGAGACTCGCCTGCAAGGGCGTAAGCTGGAATTGTTTTTTGAGGACCGGCATCATTGCGGAAACCGAGCCAAATACGGCAAAGCACAAAGCAAACGCGCCGGTGCCGAGCACAAGTTGCATGGGATTTGAGCGCGATGGTTGAGGACCCATAAATCTCCTGCGAATGGGCCATTATCAATGAAGGTCAACGCCTAATAGTGTGACATAGATCACACGCCGCGGGAGTTGAAAATCACCCTTAGAAATGGCGGGCGCGGCCGTCAGCGGTGTGGTTACAATTGCGGCCGCTGGCTAAAGCCGCAGGCCAATCGGATGTCGCCTAAAACTAAACCCCAAACAGGTTGGACTGCACCTTCTGATATTTGTTTTCCTGCGCCCAGAGATTAAGTGAGACGGTGGCCAGCTCGTCGACCACGGGGACCGCGTTGCCATTCTTGGAAAGATCGATGGACTTGATGTAGGTGTGGCAGGTATCACAGGCGTCCACGCGCACGTAGTCGAACTCCTTGGCCACAAAAACCGGCAAATGGTCCTTGTTACTCTCGGCGCAGTTGGGGCACAGGACCCTGCGGAAGAACCATTCTGTTCCGCAGAGAGAACACAACAGGAAGCGCTTGGCGCCGTCGCCTTCCGGGCGCAGCACCGCTAGCTGCGGCTTTGATCCGCAAAAGGGACAGAGCGGCGGCGAAGCCTCAGTCGAGGAGTTGGTCCTCTCCGCGAGATATTCAGCAAAGGGCTGAAGCAAGGCATTGGCAAAGAATTCGTACTCAGCGGGAAGCTGGTGGCTTTCCACCTCGTGCTGCCAGAAAGCAGTCAACAGTTCCAGGCGCTCTTCGTGGGACGCCTGTTCCAGCGCAGTAGCCGCGGTTTTCAGGGCCGGGGAACCAGCCTCTTGGATGAGCGCCAACAGTCCGTCAAAGTGGCGGACAAGCATGGAAATGTCATGATCGCTAGAGGACGCGACAGCTTCATAAACGCTTTTTTGAAAGCGGGCGAGACGCTGATAAAAAACGAGCAGCTCAGAAACCGCAGAATGCGTTTTTGACAGCTCACTCGCCCGCGCGATACGAAGGTCCCAGGAAAACCCAGACATCAAGCCTCTTAGTTCCTGCGGCCGGTAATTTTCTCATACCAGAGGCGGTGATGCGTCCGCGCCCAGTTATTGGGCACGTTGCCATCCATCATCGCCTTCACGCTGCCCGGGGTCACCCAGACGCTCATGTAGACGTGGATGATGAAGGCCGCGATGGTAATCAGCGCCGTGGCCGAGTGAATGAATATC
The DNA here is from genome assembly GCA_041493865.1 of Terriglobia bacterium. Classification (GTDB taxonomy): domain Bacteria; phylum Acidobacteriota; class Terriglobia; order Terriglobales; family Acidobacteriaceae; genus Angelobacter. Next base: position 2,181 of record JBGPZS010000002.1, on the reverse strand, counting down.
ACAAGGGGCCCCAGCCAATGTATCTGCGGTGGAATCCTCTCCGGCATCCACATCACCAGGCCGGTGATCAGGAGAATAAAGCTGCAATACAGCATGACCCACCAGAACTTCTTCTGGCCGGCGTTGAAGCGGTCCTGTGGAGGCATCACTTCATCGCGGTTCTCCACATACGCTTTGATGTTCTTGTTCCACTGGTCGTCCTGGGGAATCGGCTGCATGTCACGCTTCCATTTACGATGCATCCAGACGATGGTGTAGGCATACACCAGGCCTACCCAGGGGTGCCAGTAGCGAACGGTGGCAGGGCCGCCCAGAACATAGGCGAGCCAGAAGAAAACGGGCGTAAAGAGCGCCAGCCCCGTGAGCAGCAAATAGGTGTAGGCGAAAGCGTTGATCCAGTGATATGCCCGCTCCACGAAGGAGTAGCGCTGGATCTGGTCTTCCGTAGCCGTAGCTGGACGTGCTATGACTCCGCCGCTCATCGCTTCACCTCCTGCTTGTCAACTTCCTTCGGGCCGTAACGGATGTAATGCATAAAGACGCCGAGCACGCCGACCGCCATGCCCAGTCCGCCCAGCCATTTCAGCGGGCCCTTCCACATCGTCACGAAGAACGGGACCCTCGGATCAGCCGGCAGGTCGCCGTAATGTTCCGGATGCTTGGCATCGTTCAGCACGTAAATCACGTGGGTGCCACCGACCCCGGAGGGATCATAGACACCTGCATCGGCATGGCCGTTGCCCTGCAACTGCTTGACGCGTTTTTCGGCCTCAAACTTCATGTCTTCCTTGCTGCCAAAGTGCAGGCAGCCGGTGGGACACGACTTGATGCACGCGGGCTCCAAGCCGGCGCCAACGCGATCAGAGCACAAAGTGCACTTGTACACTTTCTTTGTGGCCGCGTTGAATTTGGGAATGTTGAACGGGCAGCCGCTCACGCAGTACTGGCAGCCAATGCAATTTGCCTGATTGAAGTCGACGATGCCGTTGGTGTATTGCACGATGGCGCCATCGGCGGGACAGGCGATCAGGCATCCCGGTTCTTCGCAGTGCATGCACTGGTCTTTGCGCATCAGCCATTGCAAGCCATTGTCGGTTTCAACTTCATTGAACTTGATCAGGTTCCAGAAGTTCCAAGCCGTTTCCGGCATGGTCTGGTAGGTGTCGTTGAAGGTGGTTTCGCGGAACTCATAACCGTTCCACTCCACGCAGGCAACCTCGCAGGCCTTGCAGCCGATGCAAGTGGTGGTATCCACCAGCTTGCAAACGTCATAGTCACGGGAGACTCCGCTACCCGGAGCCTTGCCGCTGTGACCGGAGATCGCTTTGATTTCCAATGTTCCATTGCTCATGGCGTATCTCCTTAGGCCTTCTCGATGTTCACCAGGAAGCCTTTAAACTCTGGTGTGTAAGCGTTGGGATCAACCACCGTTGGAGAAAGCATATTGACCGGCATACGCTCGTTCTCCGGACGTCCGTCCCCAAGCCCGCGATAGCCCCAGTGAATGGGAATACCGACGGGATAAACAGGCTCGTCCTTGCCCTCGAGTTTGAGCGGTTTGATGCGCTTGGTCACCATGGCCTTGCAGTAATAGGTGCTTCGCGCACTGGAAACCTTGACCTTGTCTCCTCCCTTGATTTGCAGCTTGGCAGCCAGTTCTTCCGGCATTTCGACGAAAGGCTCGGGTACCAACTGCACGTTCATGGGGTTGTTCTTGGTCCAGTAGTGGTAATGCTCGGTGAGGCGGTAGGTGGTGCAAGGATACGGGAACTTGTCAACCGTCCCGTACTTATCGATGTCGTTCTTAAATTTCTTCACCACCGGGCTGGTGGATTGATTGGGGTGAAGCGGGTTCTTGATCGGGCTTTCAATGGGCTCGTAATGCTCGGGGAACGGGCCATCCGCCATTGGTGCCAGCGGAACAAACAGACGGCCGACACCTTCAGGATTCATGATGAACGGGCCCATATGGTCTTTGGGATCGGAATCGGCCTTGAAGTCGGGGACATCATTGCCTGCCCACTTCCCGGTAGCCTGATTGAACCAGACCTGCTTGCGGCTGGGATCCCAGGGTTTGCCTTCGGGGTTGCAGGAGGCGCGGTTGTACAGCACGCGGCGGTTTGCCGGCCAGGACCAGCCCCACGTGGGATGGATGCCCAGCCCGGAGGGATCAGCGGGATC
>JBGPZS010000353.1:0-4716 GCA_041493865.1 Terriglobia bacterium | reverse complement strand
CTCTCTTTCGGCGCCAGCGCGTTTGCCGTGTGCGCCGTGTACGCTCTTGTTGCCGACAATGCCATCGCCATAGTCCTGGCGCTTCTGGTCTTCGCGTTGAGCCTGCTGGGCAAGCAGTTCTCCATCGGCGACCTGATCTACCAGGCGCACTGGATCTCAGTAGCAGCTGTTTCGCAGGCGATTCTTACCGGACGAACGCTGGAAACCACATGGCATGGCATGCCGGAGCGCGTCCTTACGTTTGTTCCCGTGGCGGGGCTGCTTTATCTGAGCTCACGCTACGTTCGCCTTTCGGCAACGTTGAACAAGATTATTTTCTCCTCGGCTTATGCCTGGGCAGCCACATCGCTGATTGCTATCCTGATCTGGCTCCAGTCGCCGGTCTGGTGCATGACGCTGCTCTGGATTGCCCTGGGCTTGGCCCTTTCGCTTGTGAGCGACGCGCTCAAGCGGGTCGACCTGAAGTGGCAGGCGTTCGCGCTCGTACTGCTCTCATCCGCCCAGGCGTTCGCGGCGAACTTCGAGCTGACCACAACCTTCCACCATCTCACGTATCGCTTGATTTCGGTCAGCTTAACCGCGGCCGGTATCTACTTGCTGGCGCGCTGGGCGCCTCTCACGCAGGTCAGGCCGGTTTACTCAGTTGCCGGCACTTCCTTGCTGGCGCTGCTTGCCTTCAAAGAAACGCCGGAGCCGTGGATCGCCGTGGCCTGGATCTCTCTGGCCCTGCTGTTGGCCGTGGCGGCGCGCTTTTGGAAAGATAGTGCTCTCCTGTGGCAGACGCATGTGCTCTCTCTGCTGGCCGCTGGCTGGACGCTTTATTCGAGCTTTGCACCGCAGTATCGCGGAAGCAGTGTGCAGTGGATTAGCGTGGCTATAACCGCCGGCTCGCTCTACGTCTTAAATTGGATCACGAACATCGCCGAGATTATCGGGGACGAACGTATCTCCCAGGTCTATTCCTGGGCAGGATCGCTGCTGCTGAGCTGGCTGATCTGGTACCAATTCCCGGCGATTGATGTTTCCCTGGTGTGGGGGCTTCTGGGCCTGACCCTGTTCATGATCGGCGATTGGAAGTCATGGACTTTCCTGCGCGCTCAGGCTTACGTCGCTCTGACGTGCAGCTTCGCTCACATCTTTTATGCCAACTTCAACGTGCTCAGAGAGCCGGGCGCCGCACGACCGGAAATCTTTACCGTGGTCCCGCTGGTAGGAATATATTTCTTCATCTACTGGCAGCTTCACGGAAAGAAGGCCCTTGCCTCCCGGCTTGAGAGCCGAATTCGCGTCGAGCATCTGCTGGCCTGCCTGGGCACGGCGACTCTGGCGGCGCTGGCGCGTTTTGAATTGCCTCTCGAAACTGTGGCCGTCGGCTACGCCGCACTGGTGATTGCTGCGCTGCTGGCGGCATGGCTCACTCGCTTGCAAGTCTTCCTCTATCAGTCCCTGGTGTTGCTGGGTATGGCGGCCTTCCGCATCTCCATGTACAACTTTTATCATCTGCGTGAGTCGTTCAGTTCGAGCCTGTCCAGTTCTGTCTGGACTATCGTACTGCTGGCTGTCGGCATTCCCGTTTGTCTTGCCATACGCAAGAACACCGCGCAAACCTTCACCGGTCCACGATGGGCGACCATGCTCGCGAGACATTCCGAGCAGCCGATGTTCTTTGTTCCATTCGTACTGATGGCGGTGCTGCTGGCTATGAAAGTGGCCCCGGGCATGATCACGCTGGCCTGGGGATCTGAGGCGGTGCTGGTGTTTGTGCTGGCTCTCTGGGCCAAGGAACGCAGCTTCCGGCTTGCCGGACTTGTACTCTTGCTCTTATGCGTGGCAAAAATCGTGTTCTGGGACGCGTGGCAGCTTAACGATCCCACTGCTCGTTACCTGACGCTGATTGGCGTCGGCGTGCTCATTCTTGGAGTCTCTTATCTCATCTCCAGGAACCGGGAGGCGTTGCGCGAATATCTATGAAACGACTTCTCATCCTGGTTCTGGTGCTGGCTGCGGCTGCGGCGGCACTCTATTACTCGCAGCGGCACAAGCAGGAAACCCGCGTGGGCCCAGAGGCCGTGCTCAATGCCCTGGCGGACACGCAGCGCGAACTAAGCCGCGTACCGGCGGCCATCACACGCATCTCCGATCAGGAAGAAATCAGTATCGGCAACACTCTGGCCGAGCGCTACTCCACGCAATACGGCCCAGGCGACGCGATGATGCAGGCCTATGTGAACACCGTGGGCCGCAAGGTCGCAAGCCGTGCCCGGCGCAAGTTTGACTACAAGTTTCACTACGTGGCCGAGGAGAGCCTGGTCAATGCTTTTGCTCTCCCTGGGGGGCACGTGTTCATTGGCAAGGGGATGGTCCAACTGATGAAGACAGAAGATGAGCTGGCAAGCGTTCTGGGGCATGAAGTGGAGCACATCGATAATTACCACTGCGTGGAGCGCTATCAGCTCAAGGCACGCATGCATGACCTGCCCCTGGCGGAGCTGCTGGAGCTTCCTGTGGAGCTCTTTCAGGCCGGCTACGGTAAAGAGCAGGAGCTGGAAGCGGACCGCGATGGGACTTACCTGGCCGTGATGGCAGGCTATTCACCGCGGGCCGCCATCCATTTGTTCGAGAGGTTCAATCGTCTGCACAGCGAATATGTGTTGAAGGCAGAGAGTCCGGACCAGGAGATCTCCAAGGTGGCGCTCGCCGGAATAGAAGGGTATTTCCGTTCGCATCCGCTGCCGGAAGAGCGTGTGAATCAGATCCAGCGAATCATCGCCGCCAAAAAATGGGCGAGCCGGCCGGAGAGAGCATTGCAGGTCCGGCCGGACACGCCGCAAACGACCGCCGGTAATCAATGAACCGGTATCACGCCCAGCGCGCGATCCAGGTCAGCCACCTGAAAGACAATACCGTCTTTCACTACCGTCTTGACGCGCCGAATATCGCTGACATGTGTTGCCGGGTTACCGTCCACCAGGATGACGTCCGCGAGCTTGCCCGGAGCGATGGAACCTAGTTCGGCATCGCGCTTTACCACGCGGGCCGCTCCCAGCGTAGCCAGTTGCAGCACCTTCGCCGCGGGAATGCCGGCCTTCTCATAAAGCTCGAGTTCGCGATGAAGGGCAATGCCGGCATAGGAGTCCGTTCCGGCAACGATAGGGACGCCAGCGTCATAAAACACTTTGGCCATGTCGAGCATGTGCTGAAAGGAATCCTGGTAACGCTGGTCCATGCCGGCAGGGACTTCAAGTCCGCCATACAGAAACCCGCGGCGCACCTGCGCGGGCATGGAATCCGCTACAGCAGCAAAGCCTTCCGCCATCTTGCCCGGACGGTCGTTCAACATGCCTTCGAAGATACTGAGCGTCGGGTCGACCACGATCTTGTGCTCTTTCAGGAGTTGAATAAATGCGCGCACCTGGTCCGACTTTAGATCGATCTCAGCGCCGTGGGCGGCAACTTCAGTAAAGCGCGCCGGCGTGCGCGTATCTTTTACTTGCGGCATGAAATTCAGGAAGATGAAATTCATGTGCTGGATCTCATCCACGCCGTCGCAAACGAACTGTTCTGCATTGATTCCGGAGGGAACATGCCCGCTCACGCGCATGCCGTGTGCATGTGCCATCTCCACAATCCTGGGCAGGAGTTCGGGCTTGAGCGAGCTATAAACTTTGATCTGAACGTAACCAAGCCTGGCGTAGTTGTCGATTGCCGTTCTGGCTTCGTCTTCGTTATCGGCAAAAACCTTGGTCGGTCCCTGGAAAGGCCCGCGCCCGTCAATGAATCCGGCCATCACCACGCGTGGACCAATTTCAGCGCCTTCATCAAATCGGCGGCGCATCTGCAGCAACGCATCTGTATCGTTCGCGAGATCGCGGACCGAGGTTACGCCGCTGGCCATATGCAGAAGGCCGTTACCCGGCTGCACGTGCACATGCATGTCCCAGAGGCCGGGCATCAGTGTTTTACCGGCAGCTTCAACAATCTCGGCGTTCTTGGGCAGGGCCACCTGTCCATCGGCGCCTACAGCAGTAATCCGGTTTCCCGTAATCACCACGGTGCGGTTCGGCAGTATTTGTGCAGACTCAGCGTCGAACACGTTGGCGTGGACAAATACCAACGGCCCTTTGGGTTTGTGGGCAAGAGTGCGCGCCAGGCTGCCTGAGCGTTCATTCTCGAACTTGTCCTGGTCTTTGATGAGGGCATCGACCACGCCCTCCCAGCCCTCCTTCACAATCGAAGACCATGGTGAAGCCGAAGCAAAGAACGTTCCGTCCTGTTCCAGCCACACTGCTGACGGAGAGAAACCGAGGCCGCTGATCGCATACTGGACAACGGTCCGCGACTGTCCATTCGCATTGATCTTCAGCTCACTGCGCTTCTCGATGGAGGCCACGCCTTCGGGCAGCAATGGCAGCTTGTGTCCTGGAGCGGCCAGCAACGCCTGCGCCAGCAGCGCTGACTCCTCAACCGCGCCGGAGATGCTTACATAAAATGCTTTGCCGCTGACGCTCTTCCGGCCTTCCTCAGAACGATTTTTCCAGCTCGCGTTGCCTTGTTGGAACGAGTAGCGCTCATCTACGGGCGCCTTGAGATAGTCGACGCCGGTAATTTCTATATCGACGGGAATTCCGTCTTTGCCGGCAGAGATCCTTTCATTAATGCTGGGCCCGCGGCCACGGTCATTAAATTCAAAGTGGATCTGCAGGCTGCCATCCGGAT
>JBGPZS010000399.1:0-4303 GCA_041493865.1 Terriglobia bacterium | reverse complement strand
CGCTGGATGTTTCAGCCATACGCCCTCAGCGAATTCTGAATTGGTAAGAGTGCTCTACAGAATACACTGAATGGCTATTCAGTCGTAAATGGGATGGCACAGCTTTTGGTTACGCCAGGGCGATGAGGCGCTGCTGGCGCAGCATCTCAATCCCCGCTAAGCATGCCTTCTCTGGGGGAACGCCCGGAATTTCTATATTACGCAGCAGGAATTCTCCCGTAATCTCCTGTACCGTCCAGCCGTCGACACAAAGGTCCAGCAATTCGGCCGAGAGCGGAGTAAGCTGGCGAACTTCCGCCGGGCCCGACGGCATCCTGCGAATTGCGAGCTTCACCGGCCGGTCGGGCAGATCATGCAACGGGCTTCTCTGCCGCAGCCTTCGGACAATCTCCTGGTAATCCGCCGGAAGCTGGATGACATTGACTCCCGGACGCAACTGGAGACGGCTCTCCGGGGAAAGCAGCTCGTCTTCTAAAATGGCGCCTTCGGCGATGGCGCCGGAAACTTGCTCGGGGTTTTGGCGGACGGCGTCTGCAAGCAATGCTTCTTCGTATTCCACCAGCGCGGTAATCGCAAGCGGCGCCTTGCTCGCAGCCGGGATGTAGCTCAGCCGAACAAAGCGGAGAAAGTCCGCCGGAAAAGCGCTCTGCGCGTAGTAGACAGTGCGGTCGCCGTTGGAAAAATGCACTCCGTTTTTTGTCCGCCACGCCTGCCATTGTTCGAACACGTCCACCACGTTGCCGCTGTCCTGATGCAGCCCCAGCAGAAGCCGGCGAAACGCCCTCATGCCGCACAGGAGAAAGTCGCGCAGCTCTTTGAGAAATTCACGGTCAAGGTGTGGCAATGGAGTGGAGTAAAAGCTGGAAAAAATTTCCGGATGTCCGGCTATCATCGCGTGATCTTCAATCTCCTGCCGCCATCCGCGATACGACATATCGGCGACATCGTCATTGAGCACCAGCGCATCTTTGTGCTGCGTCGAGATGGGCGTACCCGCCAGCGGGGCCAGGATGCTCAGTTGAGGATCGGCGTGGTCATAGCGCAGTGAATCCACAAAGAACGCTGCCGTATCGCGCAGGTCGTTCATGGTTTCGTCGGGAAAGCCGGCCATCAATGAGACCGCTGTGTTGATTTTGAACTTGTCGCAGGAACGGACACGCTCCGCCGAATCGTTCAATTCAAGGCCCTTGTCGATGATCTTCTGCATTCGCCGCGAGCCGGTCTCAATGCCAAAGAAGATGCCGCGGCAGCCTGCGCGGGCCATGAGCGCGATCAACTCTTCGTCAACGCAATCCGTACGCGCACTGCAGCCCCATGTGAACTCTTCCTTGCTCTCCAGCAGGGCTTCACAAAAGGCCACCACACGTTTGCGGTCGACCGTGAACATGTCGTGCACCAGCTCAAAAGAGTTGATGCCGTACGCCTGCCTGACCCTGCGCATATCGGCAATCATCTGCGCCGGACTCTTCAATCGAAAACTGCGACGGAAAAAATCATTGGTCGAACAGAACGTACAGGAAAACGGACAACCGCGGCCCAGTTCCAGGGGAAAGTGGCGGCAGAAACGAATGTCGGGAAAGAGATGAAAAGCGGGAAACGGCAACGCGTCCAGGTCAGCAACCAGGGGCGCAGCCGGATTGCGCACGATCTCTCCGTCTTCAGTCCTGCGAAATGTGATGCCCGGGATTGCCGCGAGCGAGCTGTGCCGGGTGAGCGCATCCACAAGGTCAGGAAGGGTATGCTCCGCTTCACCGCGCACCACCAGGTCAATAAAGGGAAAAGCGCGCATAGTGGAGACATCCACAACGGACGCCTGGGGGCCGCCCAGCACGACCATTGACTTGGGATGCACTCGCTTGACCTCAGCGGCGATGCGAAGCGTCAGGGGGTAACTGCTGCAAACCGTGCTGAAGCCAAAGAAGTCAAAGCCGTCAAAATCAGGGCCCGCGAAGTACTCTCCGGCAAAACCGCAAAAATCTGTTTTGTTTCGATTCGAATCTTGCAGCCAACTGTAGTAAACGCGATTGAGGTCCACAACTTCCGGCTGCAATCCCTTTGCTTCCAGCACGGCGGCAAGGTTCAGGATGCCGACAGGCGCAAGCTCGCCCATGATGCGAGCTGCTTCTATTTCGCCCACGGCGCGGCCATCGAACTGGTTGGCCGTGGGCGCACTGATGAGGCAAATTTTCATGGTTGTCATTTCTTGGACTGCGACTAACGATAGCGGGGCATTTTCGATCAAACTGATCAACTATCGTGTATGAGCGTCTTGCGATTCCTTGCAAATCGCAGGCCCAGCCCAAGACTTTAAATCTTGGGCTGGTCACAGCGAATAGACGAACGTTTACACACCACCGGCTACGTATCTGCCGGCCTTGATGCATCGCGATTAGGAGGGAGGCTGATCGGTTGGGACGTCGCATCCCATGTTGTCGACCAACGTATTCTCAAATGCTCTCTTGAGCTGTACAACCTGAACCTGGGTCAACCCCAGTTCAGGAACTGTGCGTGCAGCCTCATGCAGCTGATTGGCCATGTGTCTTGCGAGAACTCTGGCCCATTCTCTTTCCGAAACGATAGCATTTTGGGGCATCGCAGCGACGCCACCGAGTACAGACGCCCCTCCTATTGCAAGCGCGCCACGCATCACAGCTCGACGATCAAGACCTTTCGGTTCATCATTGGATTTTGACATTTAAGTCACTCCTGAGCAGAATATTTTGGCCCACGGAACCTAATCCCTCAATTGCCGGCTGTAAGCCGGAATGAGGTGCTGCGTTGTATCTCGCCAACTTTCATGGTTGTCACTGGCTGGACTGCGGCTGAATGATGTTGATTCACCACAGGCCAGCGATTCCCGGCCCTCGATCCACTGCGACCGATCAAGGGGTAGTGACTTCGCAGCCCATGTTGGTGACCAACGTATTCTCAAATGCCCTCTGTAGCACAGCAACCTGGTCGGCGTTCAATTGGATGTCAGGAAGTTGGCGTACAGCCTGCGGTAGTTGGTTGGCTACGAATCTTGCCAGGGCTCTGGCCCACTCTTGCTCTACGGTGATGACAGCTTGAGGCATGTCGTTCCTCCAGTTCATCAAAAGAGTCTGAAAAACACAGGAGGGGAGTATATACCCAACCGTGGCGCCCCCTTCAAGTGTTTTCAGCTTGATTATTGTTAATTTATGGGGGCTTGACATCTGGCTCATGGCGAATGGCGCAGCCGGTCCCAGCGGTCTTTGAGCGCCTGCTCAATCGCCGAGCACTCCAGGTCAAGCAGTTTTCCCCGCGCGGTGTGAGTTTGGAAACCAACGCCGACCGGGCAAAACGCCCGGACGGCGTTAGTTTGGCCAATCCTGGCCGCTTATCTAACGATGGTTGCCGTCGCGATCACAGTTTCCGTCTCTGTCATTCCGATCTTTGTCCTGGTCGAACTGGAACATATCGAAAAGGTCGCCGATGGCGGGGCTGTTGACCGGTACATAGGGATTGTCTTTCCTGACCCTGGGGTTGGGAAAGTTGTCCCGGCTGCGTTTGGTCAACGGGTCCAGATGCCAATTCCGCTCAATGAACTTCAGAATCGAGACGTGGTCCGTGTAGGTGTGGTTGATGTGACCGCCCCGGGTGAAAGGCGAAACGATAATCAGCGGGATGCGAGGGCCGTCGCCAAAGAAGTCGAGCGGCTGGATGTACCCGGAATCATAGTAGCCGCCGCCTTCGTCCATGGTAATGATGAACGCGGTCTCGGCCATCAGGGCAGGGTTAGCATTCAGACTATCGACGATCTTTTTGATTACGCCCTCCAGCAGGTTAAGTTTGGACGATGCCGGATGCCCGTCAAGCAAGCCGTCCGGCTTGACGAAAGACACCGCGGGCAAATCACCGCTGGCAATGGCTGCAAGAAAATCGGTTACGTCTTTGATATGCGCGGCACGCTGCGCCGAATCGCCCATGATTGCAGGGGTATAAGACTCAAAATTGCAGATGGTGCAGTAGGCCTGGCCGATCAGCACCCTTGGATCAGCGCTGCCGGGATTGTGCTGGAACGCAACAGCGGCATTGTACGCGCCGCCGTAATAAGCCCAGGAGATGTGCTTTTCGTTGAGCGCTTCGCCGATGGTGCGGAGAGGGTTCGGTGGGACCGAGCCGCCGCTAGCAATACCGGGCGTGTCGATGGTGCCGTCCGGAAGGAAGCCGGGTGAGTCATTGTTGACCATGTAGAAATGTCCCGGCTGGCAATTGGGGCTGGGGTGGTACGGGAGGGATGCCAGATAGTCCCGGAGTGCCTTGATGCCGGGCTGGGTGGGAT
>JBGPZS010000557.1:0-2702 GCA_041493865.1 Terriglobia bacterium | reverse complement strand
GTTGATCCCCTTGCCGGCGTGGTCGGGGTCAGGGAAAGAAAAGACCGGGTCAGGAATGGAGGAGGTTACTTCCAGGCTGTTGATGACCGGAACAATCGCATTGTTTGCGCTGCTTTGAGGCGAGGCGTTGTTGCTGCTCTGAGCGCCGGAGCCAGCGGGAGAGAGCACGTGTATGTTCGGATTGCTCACGCCACCCGGGCTGCGGATGAACCCCGCGTCACCGCCGATGTTGTCAGAACCTAGATCGATGCCAGAGCCACCAACTCCGCCTCCGATTACAACTCCCCCTCCGCCTCCGCTTGGCGGTGGCACAGGGTTGGTTACAACGATGGTGTCTTTGGTGGTGGCGAATACACCCTGGGAACCGGTGACATCATTCGCATCCGAGATCATCGTGAGGCCCTGGTTGACATCGGCAAGCTTATGAAACGGGTAATCGCCGTCGTGGAAGCCGCCGAAGCCTGCATCCGGGCTGCCCGGATTCATGTGGTAGTTGGGCGCGGTACCTAGGCTGAAATTGTTGTCACCGCCGGCCTGGCCGGGGTTGATCTGGTTAATGGCGCGGCTATCAGCGCCGGCATTGAAATGGCAGCTGGCGCAAGCCTGGGTATCGTCGCTCCCCGCCTGCATGTCCCAGAACAAAGCTTTGCCAAGAGCGATGGCTGCTGTCTTATCAGCGAGAATTCCTTCCATGCCGAAGACTGGCGGGACGGGAACTGTGGATAGAGGCGCTATTGGGCGGAGAGGAATAACGAGGGTTTGAGAACCGCCGGCGCTCTGCGCTCGAACGTGGCCGTAGTATCCAACGGCAACAACGATTGCAATAACACACACCAAAATCCGCAGAAAGGCTAGGCGCCCGGAAGACGGTTTCATCGGTTTTCTCCTAAATCGCGTGAGTGTCCCGGGTGCTCGATACAGTCTTGCCCCAAGTGCACTGCAGTGCACATTCTTGTCGGCAGGGGTTAGAACTTCATTAGGTGTGTATTAAATCTTTTAATTCGCAGTGCGAGATTTTGCGGATCGGAGAAGAACGAAGCTAAATCGTTTCAAGCTATACAGATATGCTGTTGTGAATGGCTTCAGAGAGCGACGCGTTGCGGTGTGATTCAGGGCGTTTTTAGGCCCGATTTTAATACGGGAGGCTATGTCCTAATGCGGTGAGAATCCAGGATTTTTGCGCAGGATGCGCAAGCCATAACGGACGTCCTGCGCCAGTTCTTCCACGGTCTGGTTCCATTTCTTCATGATTACTCTCCCCAGAAACGCGCGCCCCCAATCGCGCAACAGCGGCGCACCTGGGCACCCCCAGGCTCGCACAATGAAGAAAGCTTGTGCTCGCTAATGGCCCTCGGAATGACGGTGTCTGTTAGTACGCCTGGCATCGGCAACACAAAAGCGTTTGTGAAACACGCTCCAGCAAGAACTGGGCCTAAGGCACGTCCAGGCCGATGGACTTCATCAGCTCCAGGCCATTGCTGGTGGTGACCACGCCCGGACGCAGGCGATAGTCAAAAGAAAGGCTGTCATCTTCAAAGCGTTCCTGAAAATGCGCATTGCGGACGCGCTCCGGGAAGACTTGTTCGAGAGACGTTAAGGCAAGATCATGCGTCGTGACCAGGCCGATAGCGCCGCTGCGAATGAATGTGCGCAGCACCCCTTCCGTGCCCACGCGCCGGTCATGCGAGTTCGTGCCCTGCAGGACCTCGTCCAGAAGAAATAATGTTGGCTGGGAGGAAGACAGGTCCACGACCTGGCGGAGCCGTTTGATCTCCGCATAGAAGTGAGAGATGCCCTTCTGCAACGAGTCAGACACGCGCATGGAAGCCCCGACCGCCACGCGGGAGAGCCGCAACTGTCGAGCTCTTACGGGCGCTCCCATCATGGCCAGAACGGCATTGATGCCAACCACGCGCAGGTAAGTGCTCTTGCCTGACATATTTGATCCACTGACCAAAAGGACCTGGCTTTCTCCACCCAGCACTACATCATTACGCACGCATTTTTCGGCGGGGAGCAGGGGATGTCCCAGGGACTGGCCGTCAAAGCAGGCTTCAGCTTCAGCCGGCGCGAATTCCGGGAACGGATCTTCAGGATGCTCATAGGCGTAGGCTGCAATGGAAGCGAGCGCTTCGATTTCGCCGACTACGTCCAGCCAGGCATCAATGCCGCTGCCATAGATGCGTCGCCACCGCTCCAACGCAAAGGCCACTTGCAGCGAGTACAACAGAGGAACGTCGAAGAGACGAACGAACCAGTTGTGGCGCGAGTCGTCCAGATCAGCCAGCGTGTCCAGCCGGGCGATGCAGGCTGAAGGCGGCAGGCCGTGCGTGGTGAGACGTGCCTGCAATTGTTGCAACATCGGCGACTCGAATTTTTCCGTTTCAATGCGACGCAATAACAGAGCCAGGGAATCAAGGTCCTTGTGCGTTTCACCGATGCCGGCAAAGATCTTTTCCAGACGATGGCGGGCACGGACCATGATTGAGCCGTTGACGAGCAGAAGAAGAACAAAGGGCGTCCACATGGTGGTGAAGCCAAAGACCAGAGCGGCGATGTTGAAGCCGGCCAGAACAGCGGCCCACCAGCGGCCGTCTTTCAAGCCGCTTTCCTCGCGCGCCCAGTGTACGAGAGCCTCCGCCTTGGCGGCGATGCGCTCGCTTTCGCCGGTTACGGCAAGGTCTTCCCGCAGATCGAGTTTG
>JBGPZS010000411.1:0-4181 GCA_041493865.1 Terriglobia bacterium | reverse complement strand
CGCCATCAGCGCCATCAACCAGGCCAACATCAACTACTTTTTTCTGAAACCCTGGGACCCTCCTGAGGAGCACTTGTATCCGCAATTGGATGATCTGCTTGACGACTGGCAAGCTTCGTATCGCCCCACATTTGAGGGAATCCGCGTCCTGGGCACGCGGTGGTCGCCCCGGTCGTACGAGCTGCGTGATTTTCTCGCCCGCAATCATGTCCCCTATCAGTGGATTGACGTGGAGCTTTCTTCCAACGATCCGGAAACCAAGCGCCTGCTTGACGCCCTGGGCCCGGAATCCACAAGCCTTCCCGTTGTGCTCTTCCCTGACGGGACAAAGTTTCTGGAGAGCGTTCCGGCCGATGTCGCGCAGAAGGTGGGATTGCGAACGCGGGCGCAAACCAGCTTTTATGACCTTGCAATTATCGGCGGAGGGCCAGCGGGCCTCGCTGCCGCGGTTTACGGCGCATCGGAAGGCCTGCACACGGTCATCGTGGAGCGGGAAGCTCCCGGCGGCCAGGCGGGAATGAGCTCACGCATCGAAAACTATCTGGGATTTCCCAACGGGCTCAGCGGTGGTGACCTGGCCCGGCGTGCTGTGGTGCAGGCGCAGCGCTTTGGCGTGGAAATTCTCTCGCAGGAGGCCGTCGGCGCGCGGACTGAAGGGTCTTATCGCATCATCAAGCTGGCTGACGGCAATGAAATCTCCTGCCATGCATTGATGATCGCCACCGGAGTGCAGTGGCGGCGGCTGGACGCGCCGGGCATCGACCGGCTCCAGGGCGCCGGCATTTATTACGGCGGCGGCTCCACGGAAGCGCTTTCCTGCAAGGGTGAAATCGTCTACGTGGTGGGCGGCGCCAATTCGGCGGGCCAGGCGGCCATGAACTTTTCCCGTTATGCGGAGCGCGTGGTCATTCTTGTTCGCGGCAGCTCTCTTGCCAGCACCATGTCACAGTACCTGATTGATCAGATTGAGCAGACGTCCAACATTCAGCTCTGGAAGCACGCCAGCGTTAGCGAAGCACACGGAGACACTCATCTGGAAGAAATTTCCGTCCTCTGTTCCGACACAAACAGGACCGAGCGCGTGCCTGCAAGCGCCATGTTCATCTTTATTGGAGCGTTGCCGCGGACCGATTGGGTGGGCGGTCTGGTGGAACGCGACGAACGCGGTTTTATCTTGACCGGGCCGGACCTCATCTGGGAAGGCAAGCGCCCCAAAGGATGGGCCCTGGAGAGGGACCCCTTCCTGCTGGAGACAAATATCCCCGGGCTGTTTGCCGTGGGCGATGTTCGCCACGGTTCGGTAAAGCGAGTGGCTTCCTCCGTCGGCGAAGGATCAGTGGCCGTGCAGTTCATTCACCAGTACTTGAGCAAGGTATAACCATGGTCGAGAAATCGGAACTGCTCCGCGTCCCGGCATTCGCCGATCTGCCTGACGATCAGATTGCCTGGTTCATCAGCCAGTCGCAGGAGCTCTCCATCAAGGCGGGCGAGACATACTTGCACCAGGGTGATCCGGCGGACGCAATGTTTGTGGTCCTGGAAGGGCAATTACAGGGACGGGGCGAATTCGGCGGCGAGACATTCTTCTTTACCAGCAAGACAGGCGATATCGTCGGCGTGCTGCCCTTTTCCAGAATGAAGCATTACACCGTCAGCGGGCGCGCGCTGACGGATAGCCGCCTCATGCGTTTCCCCGCTGCTCTTTTCCCGCAGCTGGTGCAGAAAATGCCGGACCTGACTCAGCGTCTTGTGAACCTGATGTCTGACCGCATCCGCGAGGCCACCCGCGTTGAGCAACAGCGTGACCGGCTGGCTGGCCTGGGCAAACTCTCCGCCGGCCTGGCGCACGAACTCAACAATCCCGCCTCTGCCGCCAAGCGCGCCTCCAGCCAGCTTCGCAACACCCTGAAGCGAATCCGGGATGCAAGCCATGAATTGGGAAGGCGCGATCTTTCCCTGGCGCAAAAAGCGGAGATAGAAAAGCTGGAAACTTCACTCATCCAGCAGGACGGCCCTCCGCCGGACACGCTTTCCATCAGTATGCTGGAAGAGCAGATCGATTCCTTGCTGCGCAGCCACGGGCAAAACGACCTATGGCAGTTGGCGTCAGACCTGGCGCACAAAAACATTAAGCCGGAAATGCTGGAACCGCTGTTCGCAACCCTGGACGCGGATACAGCCCGTGCCGCCCTGGTGAGGATTGCCGCTTCCGTGGAGATCGCGAACCTGTTGAATGAGATTGAGAGCAGTACCGCCCGAATCTCTGACCTGGTCCGCGCCATCAAGGAATACACATACATGGACCAGGCCCCGGTGCAAAACATTGACATCGTAAAGAGCCTGGAGACCACGCTTACAATTTTGAACCACAAGCTCAAGCGCGGGGTCGCGGTCCAGCGTGACTACCAGCGCGTTCCTTTTCTTGTGAACTCTTTTGGGAGCGAACTCAATCAGGTTTGGACCAACATTATTGACAATGCCATCGGCGCCATGGACGGCAAGGGCGAGCTTTGCGTCCGCACCTATCGCGATGACAATTGCGTTGTCGTGGAGATAGGCGATAACGGCCCGGGGATTTCACCAACTGTCCTGCCGCATATCTTTGAGCCGTTTTTTACCACCAAAGCTGTTGGAGAGGGAACCGGGCTCGGCCTGGACACCGCTCAGCGGATCGTGCGCAAGCACCGCGGCCATATCCAGGTCAACTCAAAACCCGGTGACACGCGCTTTCAAGTGTGGCTCCCGCTGGCGGAAGCTTCAGCCGATTAACTTCCCCAAACGTTGGTGATGCCACCTGCGTTTAGCCAGTTGTGTCAATCCTTCCCCACGCTTGCTCCGATTTCCGCGTAGCGAAAGCATGACACAAGGTGGTCATTCACCATGCCCACGGCCTGCATAAAGGCGTAGCAGATGGTTGGACCTACGAACTTGAACCCGCGTTTCAGCAGATCTTTGCTCATCTTGTCAGATTCCACAGTACGCGCGGGAACTTGTCCCGGCGACTTCCGCGCGTTGGTGAAGGGAGCACCGCCGACAAATTGCCAAATATAGGCATGAAAGCTGCCGCATTCTTTTTGCACGGCCAAAAAGGCGCGCGCGTTCTGGATTGCGGATGAGATTTTCAGCTTGTTGCGAACAATGCCTGGATCAGCCAGCAACTGCTTCAACTTGCGCGAGTCATATCGCGCAACGCGCCCGGGATCGAAGTTGCTGAAGGCCCGCCGGTAGGCCTCACGCTTGGCGAGAATGGTAGACCAGCTCAGGCCGGCTTGCGCGCCTTCCAAGATCAGGAATTCAAACAGCACCCGGTCGTCACGCTGGGGAACACCCCATTCGTCATCGTGGTAGGCGATCATTTGAGGTGTGGTCGCCCACGAGCAACGTTTTTTCTGGTTCAAGGTTTCCGCCATTCTAAAAGTCGTGATCCTGCCTGTTCCGCGTAAACGCGCGCTTTCACCGCTCTCATCTGCACCTCCACGCCGCTCAGGACGGCATTGCCGGAGAGCATCGAAGGCCCCTCCTCGAGCGAGATCAGCACGTCCAAGGTAAAGATTTTGGCGCATGTTGTAAACAGCCGGCGCGCTCCGGGCAGGGCGTCTGCCGGTTGCCATACAATACCAGTCCCCTTGACAGGGCCATTTATCATCGTGGGATTCCAGCACGTGCGGGTATAAATCGATTTGATGGCCGCTATCACGTCTTTTAATTGGCGCGTAAACACGGCGGCGCGATATCCTAAAAAGGTTGATCACCGCTCACACGAAACCCACGTTGGTCCAAAAAACCAAGAATTCCGGCTTGAAGGAGCTTCATGGCAAACGAACTGCGCAGTTTTCTCGCCCTCTCGTACGACGAACTGGAAGCAATGAACCTGCAGGCGAAGGAGCAGCGCAGAAACCGCGTTGCCATGCACAAAATCCAGGAAGAGCGGCTGAAGTACCTGACCGATGAAAAACGAATTAAGGCCGTCACCGTCCTCTTCAGCGACCTGGAAGGCCGCCTGCACATGCTGGATTACGACAAGAAGTTCCTGATCAAGAGCTGGGACAACCTCACCTTTGACGGTTCGTCGATCCGTGGATTCACCGCGCAGCGTGAAAGCGACCTTCGCTTGGCCATGGATTGGAGCGCGTTTTACTGGGGCCCGGCGGATATTTTTGGTCCCGGCAAAGTCCTGGTCT
>JBGPZS010000231.1:0-6386 GCA_041493865.1 Terriglobia bacterium | reverse complement strand
TTCTGGATTATGGCGCCAAGATCGCCGAAGGCACTCCGGCTGAAGTGGTGAAGCTGCCGTCGGTGATTGAGGCCTATCTTGGACCAAAATACAAGGAGCTGGCCCTGTGACCGCGCCGACCAGCTCCAGCCATCCATCAGCGGGCGCATCATCTGCGGCGGGAGCACCCTTGCTGGAGCTGGAAAACGTTACCGCTTATTACGGAGATTTGCAGGCGCTTTTTGGCATTTCGCTTCATGTGAATGCCGGAGAGATCGTCTCGCTCATCGGGGCCAACGGGGCAGGAAAGACGACCATCCTGCGCGTCATCTCCGGCATGAAGCCCGCGGCCGGAGGCTCTCTGCGTTTTTCCGGCCAAAACGTCTCGCGCATTCCCGCGCATGAAATGGTCGTGCGCGGCGTAAGCCATGTTCCCGAAGGCCGCCAGGTATTCCCCTTCATGACGGTAAGGGAAAATCTTTCTCTGGGAGCATACACTCCGCGGGCGCGGGCCAGCGTAAAACATCGGATGGAAGAACAGCTCGCGCTGTTCCCGCGGCTGGCGGAAAGAATGGACCAGTTGGCCGGGACGCTCTCCGGCGGAGAGCAGCAGATGGTGGCCATCGCTCGCGGCCTGATGGCCCAGCCTAAACTTCTCCTCCTGGACGAGCCCTCGCTGGGGCTGGCGCCCAAGATTGTCGAAGAGGTTTTTGAGAAAATCCAGGAAGTCAGGCGGACTGGAATCACCATGCTGCTCGTGGAACAGGACGTGGTCAGCAGTTTGGCCATCTCGGACCGCGGCTACGTCGTCCAGAACGGCGCTGTGCTGCTGGCAGACGCAGCAAAAAATCTTCTCACCAATGACATGGTCCGTGCAGCCTACCTGGGCCTGTAGTCCCGACTCTCTCCTGCCGCCGCTCAGTTTCCATTCTGCAAGCATTTTCGCCCAGCCGGCCGGGAAGAGTTTTAACCGACAGAAAGGCAGCGAACATTTATATCAATTCCATAACGGGAACATAATAATGATCCGTAATCTGGCGTATCGCGATAAATGGGTAGCACTATGGCTTGATTGAGAAAGATTGGTGGCCAGGCGGATTTGCTTTCTGATTCGAAGTGATGCAAGCAATGCGCTCTCTCAGGTCGGCCAAGCCGGTGATAATGCAAATCTTTTCACGCAGTTTCATCCAGAGCGATGCGGTCTCCCATACCGTCCGGAGGGGTCTTGATAAATCATGAAAATTAAATGGGACGAGATCAGTCGCGTGATAAAAACAGAAGCTAACAAGTAACGATCTGCGAGTGTGATGCACTACAGCTACAAGCCATCGGCGAATTGAAATGCATGGTTAGCAAGCAAGGACCGTTCTATTGGTGAAGGCCCCCGAGTATGAAAACGAAAGAATGCCCATTTGGGCTTGATGCAACATAACCACTTTGGAAGAGCGCGTGTTGCAGAAAGTTATTGTATTCACGCAGAAGGACCCTCCTCCCGCCCGCTTGAGCGAGTCGCTGAAGATGTGCGGTTGCGAGATGCTGCTTGCCCACTCCGAAGCGCAGCTCCTGGAATCGGTTGACCGGTTTTCACCGGAGTGCACCGTTGTTCTTTCCTCCGTCGCCATGGACCCGGAAGCGGTACGGATCGCAGAACGCGTCCGAAGCATCTCGCACAGTTTCCCTCTCCTCATGATGACCACCGGCATTTCGACAGAAACGGTCATCTGCGCCATGCGCGCCGGCGTCTCTGACGTATTGGAGCAAGACGCTCCGCGCGAAAAGATCGTTGCCACCTTGAAGTCCCTGGCCGGTCGGCATCCGGATCGGGGACAGCCGTGCGCTGCGGGCTGTAATCTTATTGACGGTCAGCGGTTGGCGGGCGGGGGCGTCTTGATGCAGCAGGTCAGGAGCCAGATCGCCAGGATCGCCGTTGCCGACGTGAGCGTCCTGATTACCGGCGAGACCGGTACGGGTAAGGAATTAGCGGCGCAGTTGATTCATCGCAACAGCCGGCGCAGCGCGCGTCCGTTTGTGGCCATCAACTGCGCGGCGGTGCCGGACACCCTGCTGGAAAGCGAGCTTTTCGGCTACGAGCGCGGCGCGTTTACCGGCGCCAACGTCTCGCGCGAGGGCAAGCTTCAGCATGCTTCTGGAGGGACGCTCTTCCTGGACGAGATAGGAGACATGTCTCTGGTTGCGCAGGCCAAGATACTCCGTGCTGTGGAAAGCCGGGTAGTGCAGAGGCTGGGCAGCAACCTGGACACGCCGGTGCAGGTACGCCTGCTGGCGGCCACCAACCAGGACCTGGAAACTCTTACCAGGGAGAAAAAGTTCCGCGAAGATCTTTATTTCCGTTTGAACGTGGTGCGGCTGGCTCTGCCGCCGCTACGCGAGCGGCTGGAAGACATCCCGGAACTGGTGGAACACACGATGCGTGACTTGCAACAGCGGCACCAGGGACCGGCGCGTCGGATTGAGGACGCTCTGGTCCGGAGATTGCAGGCGTATCACTGGCCGGGCAACGTCCGCGAACTGCGCAACCTGCTGGAATCGATGGTAGTGCTCTCGTCATCGCGTTCAGTGGGCGTGGCCGATCTGCCATCGCATGTGAAGCACACTCTGCGCTCTTCCGGCCCGGTGTATGGCGACGAGCGCTCCAGGATTCTGGGCGCCCTGACCTCGGCCGACTGGAACAGAAACAAGGCGGCCGCAATCCTCTGCTGTTCACGCATGACGCTCTATCGCAAGATGGTGAAGTATTCGATACCCATGTCGTGAAGCTGCCGAATGCGCCTTTGACTTCAGTCCAGTGACGACCTGCTGCATGTAACAAACCCGTAACACCAGCGCCTGTTACGTCCCCCGCTCACCCGCTGCTTTCCTCTTGAAAATGAATGTCTTGACTGCCATTTAGTTTGGCCCGGCTCGTGCTCTTCTCCCCATTCGAAGATATGAAGGGGCGCCCAAACCCATTTGCCGATCTCCGGCCAACGCCGGCGAACCATTTCAAACTGTGTTTTTACCGGGCGGTGCTGAACGCTATCCAGCAGGTGGCGCGGTCCCTGGGTTCGTTTGATGCGGTGTTTTCGCAGTTTCCCTTTCTTGCCGGCTACAACAACGAACTGGCCGAACGTGGTCTCGCGGGCATGCCGGCAGGCGATGCCTGCATCTGGTGGACTGCTTCCCTCAACGAGTGGGAGGCGGCCACCGAACATCATCTGCCGCTGCGCGCACTGTGCGAGGCTGCCGGACTTGACCAGACAACGCTCGCGCTGCTGATGACCATTGGCCTGGTGGAAGAGGACGCGCGTTTCGGCTTCATGTTCGAGTACCTTCAGGGCATCACCGGCCAGCCCCGGCCCACGCAGGGACTCCTGCACTCCTGGTTTGGTCCCGAAGATATTGTGCGTTCCAGCATCCGGCGCATGCAGGAAGTTGGTCTGGCGCAGGTTACCAACGCTGAAGTTCCGCGCTCCGGGCGCGCGCTACAGGTTCCCACGCCGCTGTGGGACGCGATACGCGGTGAGCGGCCCGCGAAGTTTGGATCATGGGCGCGGTATCGAGCGCCGGCGGAGTTGCTGGAACTGGGCGAACTCACGCTGCCGCCCGAGGTCGCAAGGCAGGCCAGGGCGCTGCCGCCGCTATTTGCTTCGGGCGAAGTCAAGACCCTGATCGTGCGCGGCCCGCAGCACAACGGGCGCAGGACCTTGCTGGGCGCGATCGCCGGCATGCTTGGCCGGACCATGCTTGAGGTGAACGGCCCCAGCAAATCTGACGACGAACGATGGAAGATCGTTGGGCCGCTGGCAACCCTGCTGCACGCAATGCCGGTGATCGTGCTTGAGCCGGCGCCGGGCGAGACCGTTGTGCTGCCGGAACTGGAGGGCTTCACTGGCCCGGTCGGGCTGGTGCTCGATAAGCGGGGCGGCGTCAGTGGACCTCCTGTGGAGCGAGCCTTCACCATGGCGCTGAAAATGCCTGATGTCGATACCCGCCGTCTGCACTGGGGCCAGGCCCTTGAGGTCGAGGACCCCGTGCAACTGGATCGAATCAGTGAGCGCTTCCGGCTGACCAGCGGCAACATCCGGCGCACGGCACGGTTGGCGCTTTCTTATGCTGCCGTTGAAAATCGCATGCAGGCAAATACTGCTGATGTGCAGCAGGCCAGCCGCGCGTTGAGCCGGCAGACGCTGGAGACGCTGGCCCGCCGCGTCAACACTTCAGGCGATTGGGACCAGCTTGCGGTCACCACGCAAACGCTCTCCGAACTTTATAACCTTGAGAGCCGCTGCCGCCATCGCGAGCGGCTGCATGATTGGAGCAGCGCCCCACTCAACGCTGACCGCAATCCCGGAGTGCGCGCTCTGTTCTCAGGGCCCAGCGGCACCGGCAAAACTCTTGCCGCGCAATTGCTGGCCGCGGAGTTGCAAATGGACCTGTACCGCCTGGATCTTTCCGCGGTGGTGAACAAGTACATTGGCGAGACGGAAAAGAACCTTGACCAGGTATTTGCACGCGCTGAAGAGCTTGACGTGGTCCTGCTGCTCGATGAAGGCGATGCGCTGCTGACGCAACGCACCAATGTACACACTTCCAACGATCGCTATGCCAACCTTGAAACTAACTACCTGTTGCAGCGGCTGGAATCGTTTGAAGGGATCCTGATCGTGACCACGAACGCCGTGGACCGCATCGACAATGCTTTCCAGCGCCGCATGGATGTGGTAGTTGACTTCCGTCCGCCGGACGCCGCGGAGCGCTGGAATATATGGCAG
Source organism: Terriglobia bacterium (assembly GCA_041493865.1). GTDB lineage: Bacteria > Acidobacteriota > Terriglobia > Terriglobales > Acidobacteriaceae > Angelobacter. Next base: position 1,635 of record JBGPZS010000231.1, on the reverse strand, counting down.
ATGCACCTGCCCGCCGGGCACGTGATCGATGAAGCGCTGCTCAACGAGATCGCTGGACGCTGCGTAATGACCGGAGGGCAGATTCGCAACGCTGCGCTGCATGCCTCGGTGCTGGCGCTCGAAGAGGCGGGAGTCATGAAGTCTCTGCACCTGGAAGCGGCGGTGCATCGCGAGTATCGCAAGCTTGGCGCTGTCTGTCCTCTGCGCCGCACCCTGCCGCTGGCCATGGTTGGCCAATAGGTAGCCCATGGCGACCGCCGCGCACGCTCCGGTCCACGCTCCACTTCCAGCGCCTCCGCCCAGGACTACAACTCCCATTCCCCAACCACGTTCCACGAGAACACCGGCTGCGGTGTCACGCAGGCTTGCGCCGGCGGTGCGGATGGGCACGGCGGCGGCTTCCCCCGCAGACAGCTTGCCGATTGCCGCGGCAGTGTCCGGCGGCCAGCCGTTGGCGCCTGCTGTGCGGATGGCGATGGAAGAAAGCTACCAAGTGGATATGCAGGGCGTCCGCGTGCATTCAGATTCGCGCGCACAAGAGGCCGCCGCCGGTTTGTCCGCGCGGGCTTTCACGCATGGCGGCAATATCGTCCTTGGCCGGGGTGAAAGCGCCATGGACCTTGAACTCATGGCGCACGAGGGAGCGCACGTCGTGCAGCAACAGGGCGCACCCACAATCCAGCACTACACGCCCGGCGGCGGCGATTCTTACGAACATGAAGCGCACCAGGCTTCGGCGGCCGTGGTGCGCGGCGAGACCTTCCAGGTGCAGCAGCGTACCCAGCCGCGTACGCAGCGCTGGGGCCTTAGCGACATTCGCGACTATATCGCGGACAAAGCCAACATCATTCCCGGCTTCCGTATGTTCACCATCGTCCTGGGTGTGAATCCGATTAACGGGAGCGGAGTGGACCGCAGCCCAGCCAACGTGCTTCGTGCCATCATCGAGTTCATTCCTTTTGGCGGCCTGATCACACAGGCGCTCGACACCTACGGCATCTTTGACAAGATTGGCAACTGGGTCAGCCAGCAAATCGCTGCACTGGGGATGGTGGGCTCTGCCATCGTGCAGGCCGTTTCGGACTTCATTCACTCCCTGGGTGTCTCTGATTTTGCCCATCCGGGCGCTACCTGGGAGCGGGCCAAGCTGATCTTTACCGGCCCTATTGACCAGCTCATCAGCTTTGCCAAAGGGCTGCTTGACGGGATCGTCGAGTTCATTAAAGAAGCAATCCTGAAACCGCTCGCCGCTCTAGCGGAAGGCACGCCAGGATGGGCGCTGCTGACCGCCGTGCTGGGTAAGAACCCCATCACCGGCGAAGCCGTGCCGCAGACCGCCGAGAACCTGATCGGCCCCTTCATGACGCTGATCGGCCAGGAAGAAATCTGGCAGAACATGAAGAAAGCCAACGCCCTGGCGCGCTGCTGGGCTTGGTTCAAAGGCGCGCTTGGGGGCCTGTTGAGCTTTGTCGAGCAGATCCCGGACCTGTTCATCAGTACGCTCAAATCGCTCGAAATCATCGATCTCGTCGTGCCGCCCCTGGCTTTTATCAAAGTGGGCAAGGCATTCGGCGGTTTCCTGGTGAAGTTTACCTCCTGGGCCCTCGATACCATCTGGGACTTGTTGAAGATCAT
>JBGPZS010000570.1:0-2579 GCA_041493865.1 Terriglobia bacterium | reverse complement strand
CGCTGGCTTCTTGGGGCAAGAAACAGCCCGCCTGGCGCTGGAACCGCATTGAATCCTCAGGCGGTGAATCCCGGATCAGCTCGGCTTCTTCTTTGAATCGCTCGTTTGGGAAAGACTGCGCTGTTGAAGGTCCATCCACTTGGCGCCGCAACAACAGATATGGACGTTCAGTTTGTGGCCTGGCCTCGCGCTGCACACATGAGGTTTGCCAGCCCGGATGCAGGTGTCCCCGCACACAATGTTTCCCATGCGGCCTCCAGTGTCCAAATGGTACCGCTATTTCTCTTGTCTTCCAACTACTTTTATACGGCCATCTGGTCAAAGAGATTGCAAGACGCTTTGCTGCGACTAAAAGTGAGGTCGTCGCGCAGTGCCAAGATGCCTTTCGCCGTTACTTGGCACCCTTGCCAATGAGCACGACCTTGGCGGTCTCAAGGAGTATTGTGAGATCGAACAACACTGAAAGGTGCTTGATATAGAAGAGATCAAACTCAAACTTGGTCTTTGCCTGCTCCAGGCTGGCTCCATACTGATACTTGACCTGGGCCCAGCCAGTGAGTCCCGGACGCACGCTGTGCCGCAGATTAAAGAACGGGACCTCGCGCTCAAGGAGCTCGCAGAAGTACGGTACTTCCGGCCGCGGACCCACAAGGCTCATCTCTCCCTTAAGGATGTTCACCAGCTGAGGCAATTCATCCAGCCTGAACTTGCGGATGAAGGCGCCTACACGTGTAATCCTGCTATCGCTTTCAGCCGTCCAACTGGGGGTGCCCTTGTCCGAACCGGTCTTCATGGAACGGAATTTCAGGATCTTGAATAGACGGCCACCCAGGCCCACGCGGTCTTGCTTAAACAGCACCGGCCCTCCGGTTTCGAGGAGGATGGCGACCGCCACGCCCAACATGAGCGGCAGGGTCAAGGCTATCAATGCGGCGGAGACCACCATGTCAGTCAAACGCTTGGCCGCAAGGGCAAGGCGAGACTTGCGAAATCCTTCTGACAGGATCAGCCAGCTTGGTTGTAGCTGCTCCAACGTAATACGGCCGGTGAGACGCTCATAGAGAGACTGCGCCTCTTCAATGGGCAGACCCTGCAGCCTGAGGGCAGCCAGCTGTCGGATAGGCATCACTCCGCGGCGTTCCGCCAGGGAGATGACCACACGATCGACATGCTCGCGTGCCGCAATTTCGTCAACTTCTGATACCGCGCCGATGATCCCCGGAGTAACCAGCGTGGTCCCCATGGCGCTGCCGCGCTCATCCAGGAAACCAACAACTTTATATTGGAGTTCCGGGCGCCGCAGTATTTCTCCGGCGAGGCTGGTACCATGCTGGCCCGTGCCCAAAACAAGAATACGCTCCAGAGGACGGTTGAAAATCCTTGTTTTCTCCAGCGTCAAGCGCCAGCCAACTAGAAGAGCGACGACAATAACCGCAGCGAGAAACGCGATTCCACGCTCCATGCGGACTACCGGCAAGAGGTAGTAGAGCACCGACAAAGTCAGTAAGGCGATGCCCATGGCCGCAAAAGCGCGCACCAACTTGACGCCGCGAGTACTGGCAACGCGCACTTCGTACAGGTCGTTGTAATACAACGAGAGCTGACAGACAAGCGTGACCAAAGCAAAGCGCAGCCAGGTCTGTGGATGCGAAAAGTAGTCCCGGGCCATGGAGAGATCAAGGAAACGCAAAACGGTGGCCGAAACCAGCGCCAGGAGGAAGAGCAGACTTTCGCTCAAGGCCAGGATCAGGCTCCTGCGGGGAACATAATGCGCCCCGATTTTTACAAGAGTGCTGCCATAGCTTCGGTTAAGGAGCTTGATGCTGTCAGCTGAAAAAGCGGCTGAAGCCCCCTTTGTCGTATTCCCGTTCCAAAGAATTCCCTTCTCTCCTGCCACGGCTGCACCTACCCTTTCAGCACCTGGGCTAGAGACTCGATTACGTATTCACTCTGTTCTGGCCGGAGTTCAGGGAACATAGGTAAAGAGAGGACCTGCTTGCAAGCCGCTTCCGTGACCGGCAAGCTACCTTCGCGATAACCAAGGGACGCGTAAATCGGCTGCATATGCATGGGCGTGGGATAGTAAACCATGGTGGTAACACCAAGGGCCGCGAGCCGTTCCTGGACGTGATCGCGCTGCGGCAGCGTTACTGTATATTGATGAAAAACGTGGTCGCCAAAACCGTTGCGCGCCGGCGCCGTCACGCCCGGCAGGTTGCGCAGAAGCTGGTCATACCGATCGGCAGCGGCGCGGCGATCGCCGCTCCACTGGTCCAGGTAACGTAGCTTCACGCGCAGGATGCCGGCTTGCAGTTCGTCCAACCGGCTGTTCCATCCCTGCTCTTCACTGAAATACTTCTTGGTGCTTCCATGGGCGCGGAGGGAAACCAGGTGGCGGAAGACCTCTTCAGAATTGGTTACAACCATTCCGCCGTCACCGTAACCGCCCAGGTTCTTGCTGGGAAAAAAGCTGATACAGCCAACATCGCCGATTGCGGCCACGCGACGGCCCTTGTAGGTGGCGCCAATCGCCTGCGCAGTGTCTTCCAGCACCATTAAATTATGCTTCTTGGCCAGGG
>JBGPZS010000117.1:0-9771 GCA_041493865.1 Terriglobia bacterium | reverse complement strand
TCTAATTTTCAGTTCTCCGCCCTGCTCGCCCATGGCCTCGCAGGCGTTCAACAGCAGGTTGGTAAAAACCTGTTCGCACAGGTCCTGGTCGATCATCACCTTCTGCAGTTCCGGGGCAAAGTCGCGCTCGACCTTCACCCGTGTGCAACCGCCCTGCCCGGAGATGGTCTTCAAACAGCGCTCGACAACATGCGTCAGGTCGGAAGCCATGAGATCGAGCCGCGAAGGCCGCGCAAAATCCAGAAAGCGGCTCACCAGCGCGCTCACGCGATTGACCTCAGTGTAAATGTATCCGGCAAGTTCTTTTGCCATAGGATCCGCGCTGCCAAGTTTCTGGTTAAGGATTTCCGCCGAGCCCTTGATCACGCCCAGAGGATTGCGGATCTCATGGGCCAGGCCCGCGGAAAGTTGCCCGAGCGCCGCCAGTCTTTCCGCCCGCCGCGCCTCTTCCTGAGCCAGCTTCAGGCTGCGATTGGCCTCACTCAGGGTCTCTGAAACCGCCTGGTAGCGGCGTACTTGCACGCGATACTGCATCACAAAGCGATTTACCGTCATGGCGACGAAGAAGAAGAACAGCACGCGCATCAGCAATTGAGAAATGCTGTCGGCGGTGATGGTGAAGTTCTGCTGCGCCTGATAAAGGTATGAGGTGTAGGCCGCGGAAGCCGCCAGCGTCCACAGCAGTGTTCCCACCGGCCCAAAATACATGGCTGCGGTCATCACCGGCAGATAGTAGATCGGGTAGTAGTCGCTGTTGATGGCCGCGAGATTGCCGGTGTGATTGATGAGCACGGTTGCCAGCGTGATCTTGATCAGCACCGCCAGCGCCGGTCCGGGTTTGCCCGCGAGTTGGACAAAACGATTCTCCAGCAGCTGAAAAACGCCGATGATTAGCAGAAATTCCTGCTTGTGCAGTTCGGCTACGGGAGGGATAAGCGCAAGTCCGCCAAGAAAGATGAGCCAAAGAACGTCGAGCCAGCGCGGAGTAGCGCGTTCTTTCATAGTGGATAGAAAGACGAATGTAACACAACGCGTCAGCCACTGGCTGATAGCTTGGCCTTTAGCCCCTTAACTTTTGGCTTGTGAGTGGGAGTCCTGACAACGCGTACATCGGCAGAAGTGCTCCCGTCTGTGATGAGGGACCACGGCACGCTGCCCCAAAAGGCCAAAAGCTAAAGGCTAAGGGCTAAATAATACTGATTGCGGTTTTGTCCAGTATCCCTCTGATCTTCGCGCCCAGGGCCTGGAAGGTAAAAGGTTTTTGCAGGAAGCAGGAGGGATCAAGTGAAATCCCGTGGCGCAGCACGGCATCGTCAGCGTACCCGGAGATCATGAGTATGCCCGTCTCTGGACGGGTCTTGCGCATGTGCTCCACCACCCCGCGGCCGTTCAGCTTGGGCATGACAATATCGCAGATCAGCAGGGAAATTGCTCTGTCACAGCGGTCGGATATCTCAATCGCCTCCTTGCCATCCCCAGCAGTGAGCACGTGATAACCGCAGCTCTCCAGATACTCGCTTGCGGCGTCCCGCAGGCCTTCTTCGTTGTCCACCAGCAAGACGGTTTCATGCCCGGGCACATGCTCCCGTGTCCTGGGTCCCGCCGGCGCCGGGCTCAAATCGCTGCCGCAGACCACAGGCAGGTAAACGTTGAACGTTGCTCCCTGCTGTGGCGCCGACTGCACAGTAATGTAACCCTCGCTCTGCTTCACAATGCCGTACACGGTGGAGAGGCCCAGCCCCGATCCCGTCTTCTTGGTGGTGAAGAAGGGTTCAAAGATCCGCGACCGTATTTCCTCGGTCATGCCGATGCCGGTATCGCTCACGGTCAGCCGCATGTATTCGCCCGGCGGCAGCTCCGCCTGATCGATGGAACTCTGATATTTGTCGATCGTCACGGTCAGGGTCCCGCCTTCCGGCATGGCTTCACGGGCGTTCGTGGTCAGGTTCAGGATCACCTGCTCCAGTTGGCTCTGGTCCGCCCGCACCAGTCCCAGATTTTTGCCCGCTTGAATGCTGATCTGGACTTCCGCGCTCATCAGGCAATCCACCATGCTGCTCATGCCTTCCATGATCGCGGAGAGGTCCAGCAACTTGAGTGACATCACCTGCTTGCGTCCGAAAGCCAGCAATTGCCGCGTCAGTGACGCCGCTTTTTCCGTGGCGGAAATGATCTTGTCAGCGCGGCCGCGCTCCGTTGCATGCAGCGCGTTCAGTTGCAACAGCTCGGCGTACCCGCTGATAATGCCAAGAATGTTGTTGAAGTCGTGCGCCACGCCTCCCGCCAGCCGGCCCACGGCTTCCATCTTTTGCGACTGCCGCAGTTGGTCTTCCAGGTTCTGTTGCTCGGTAACGTCACGCAGCATGGCCAGATGCTGGCCCGGAAGAATGTTCGCTGTAAAACAATAATCCACCAGCCTCCGGGCGCCATTCGTCAGGTGGACCAAGAACTGTCCCCGTCCGCTTCCAGACTCGCTCAGGTGTTCCCACTCTTCCGCAAAACCCTTGTCGCAAAAATCGCAGAGCCGGCAACCAATCAGTTCATCGCGAGGTACGCCCACCAGCGCGCCGGCCGCGGCATTGGCTTCCATGCATAACCCGCTGTTTTCAAAGATGACAATTCCATCCAATGAATTCTCAAAGATGGCGCGGACGGTGGCTTCGCTTTGGCGCAGCGCTTCTTCTGTCCGCTTGCGCTCCATGGCATAACGAATGGAACGAAGGAGCAGCCTGCCATCAAACGAACCTTTTACCAGGTAATCCTGCGCTCCCTCGCGCACCGTCCTGATGGCCAATTCTTCGTCATCTGATCCGCTCAGAACGAGGATAGCGGCCCTGGCGGCCGCTTGCCGCACACGATAGAAAGTTTCATAGCCCGCGCTGTCTTCAAGGTTCAGGTCCAGCAGAATCACGTCTGGATGGCCGGTCTCCAGCCGCTCCAGGGCTTCGGCCAGTCGAGTGACGTGGCTGCATTGCAGGGCGGAGGAAGGCGGACGCAGCAGAGTGGTGATCAGTCTTGCGTCTACAGCGTTGTCCTCGACCAGCAGCACCCGCACGATCGCCGTCTGTCGGGCCTCCACAACCAGCGTTGACATTTTTAGGTCCGCTCCCAAATCCCTGCCCCCTCTGCTTCCGTCCTCATGTCCCACTTTTGCGGGTTGCATCACCGCATACCATTAAGCGCAACCCTTCCTGGAGCAGATCGATCTCTTGCCTGAGCGTTTTCAGGAACAGCTCGGCTCCGGCAACTGACCCGCTTCTGCCCTTTTCTTCCAACTTGAGCGCGGCAGCCGCCGCGGCGTGGGCGGAAAACTGAAGCAGCGATCCTTTAATCTTGTGACTGGCTTTTTCCAGGTCCGATGCTGAACCATGGTCAATGGCCTTTTCGATCCGTGCCAGCGTCCGCGAAGCCTCCTTGGCGAACACCTCAGTCAACTCGCGCAGCAAATCCAGATCACGGTCCACACGGTCCCACAACGATTCTGGATCAAACCGCTCGCTTTTCAAATGAATCAACCTTGTGCCATGGCCTCGTAGCGCATCGGCAATTATCTCCCGATTCAATTCGGAAGTGTTTTGTTTTTAAGCGTCCCAAGTTTACGCCTCAGGCATGCCCGGCCCGAATCAAACTCTGCCATTGCCGGGTCGTATCTGTCGTATCTTAAAGATAATTGGCAATGATCTGGGTTCGACTAGGGGGTTCTTTTTGTACTGCTTTCGAAAACCGGATGAAATAAAGAGGAGAGTCCAAATATGATGTTTAACTTTAAAATAAGACTGTAATAAAATGTTATATAACGGTTTATATCTAAAATAAAATTCTGGATCTGCCTTCAACTTTGGGGGCTCCCTTTCTGCCAACACCTATGCGGCTACCAGGGCCCACTGCCGCCGGGCTATCACCACAATGTTCGTAGGAGTATTCATGCTTCCTGAGAAAGGCGAACCGCTTATGGCGGGTAACCACGCCAGTCGACGAGTTTGCAGAAAAAACGGAGATGGTGTTAGCGAGCCGGACGTGCTCACGGCAGATGCAGATACCATGACGGAACCGGAATTGGTGACGAAGGCAAAGCTGGCCGTGATCCCTACTTTGGGGGAGTTAGATTTCTCCCGTCATTTCGAATTGCACCACTACCACCGAATCTGGCAGGTTCTTTAAGACGGTGCAAAGTGCTACAATTTCAGCAGTTATGCCTGTCATGGGCGGGAGTAATTCAGTGGTAGAATGCCAGCTTCCCAAGCTGGACGTCGCCGGTTCGATCCCGGTCTCCCGCTCCACATCTACTTCTCTTCAAATTCTTTTTTGCATGATCGGTGAGCGACGATCGTTGAGATAGGTTCCAGCGAGCGCTGAAGCCGCTGGGCCCCAAAAAACGGGCCGAGGCAGTCTTTCGCCTCGGCCCAGCAATCAGCCAAATTGAGCAGGTACCCTCTTCAAATTTTCATGCACCTGGCTGCCTGAAACGCAATAACGCCTCAAGGCAGCCAGAGTGGTTACTTGGCGTTAATGGTCACCGTGAACTGGTTGTTGGCCGTGTTCGTATCGGTGCCGTTGAAGGTGGCCGTTCCCTTGTTGGCAATTGTGCCAGTCTGGGTAGGCGTCACATTGAGCGTCACTATCATGGTTTGACCGCCACCCAGCGTGCTCAGACTGCAACTGACCGTTCCGCCGTTGGAACCGACGGCTGGACCAGTGCAAACACCGCCTAACGTAGCTGAAACCGAGTTAAAGCGCAGGCTCGGCGGCAACACGTCAGTAAATACCAGACTGTTGGCCGGCTGGCTCTGTGCGTCCCGGACCTGCCAGGTGTAGTTGATGGGCGTGTTCACGTTCGGGCCGCCGTTGGAGGCCGATCCAGTCACCTGAACATCCGTGGTTGTGCCGGCAGGCTGATTTACCTGCGTGGTGGAACCGGCGGTGTTGTTGGCCGGAGTCGGGTCTGTGAACAGGACGTTCCCAGCATCCTTGGCCGAAACCGTCGCCACGTTGGTGGCTCCGGCGTTGGTGAATTGCAGATTAACGGTCACTGTGGTGCTTGCGTTCGCCGTGAGGAAGCCAAGATCGCAGGTAATGGTTGGGACCGTCACGCATGAGCCTTGTGCAGGCACAACGCTCACCAGGGTCACACCCTGGCCGGCAAACGTGTCACTCACCAGCGTGTGGGCTGCCGGTGTAGGACCGTTATTGGTCACGGTCACAACAAAAGGAACCTGCGTATTGGGATCAACCGCGCCCGGAGAACTGACAGCTACCGACAAGTCCGGCGGCAGCGTGCCCTGAGACGGCGTCACAGAATTTGACGCTGCCGACTCGGGCCCATCGCCGATGGCATTGGTTGCGTGCACGATGAAGGTGTACGCAGTGCCATTGCTCAGACCGGTCACGAAGGTGCTGTGCGCGCTTCCCGGCACAATCGCCGTGAGACCTGTTGGAACTCCGCCCACCAAAGCGCTTACGGTATAGCTGGTGATGGGCGAGCCTCCGTCGCTGGCTGGCGCACTCCAGCTCACTGAAGCCAGTGCATCGCCGGCAACCGCGAGCGCGCCGGTCGGCGCTCCGGGAACTACCAGGGCCAGCGGAGTTACCGTGTTGCTCGGCGCAGAGAACGGACTTGATCCCTGCAAGCTGCTGGCCTGGACGGTGAACTGGTAGGAAACACCGTTGGTCAGACCCGGGATGGTTGCTGAAGTATCCAGCACTCCAGTGATCGGGTCAGGCGAGACAATTACATCAGGCACGATGGATGCGTCCGAAGTGAAGGATGTATGCACGAGGTAGCTGGTGACGAGCTGAAGATCTGCCGCGTGACTCCAGGTGACAGTTGCCTGCCCGGGAGCGGCCAGAGCTTTCACGTTGATAGGAGCGCCCGGCGCCGCCGGCGCCGGTGTGACCTGCGAGATCTGGAAGATGCGGCCTGCATCCACAGTGCCCACGGTGCTGGGATCGTCGCCGAAATAGACAACTTCATTGGCTGGATTGCTTCCATCCACCGCCAGGGCTGCGATGGTGTTGCCAAAGCCGCCGAAGGGCGATGCCAGAGTCATCAGCCCAGTGCCATTTACGTTGCCCACCCAAATTACGGAAGTCAGGCTGGCAAAATAAAGATTGTGTCCGTTCAGTGCGGGATAGACCTGGTCGCTGGCGATGGCAATGGGCAGTCCCACGGTGCCGAAACTTTGCGCAGGACATGTCTGCGCCACGCACGTATCGGCATTCGGGATCACGAAAGCGCCGTTGCTGTCCGATCCGTAGAGATCGTGGCCGGCGAATGCGAGACCATTCGATACCTTGTGGTCAATCGTATTTGAGATCATCTGCACCGTATCGCCGCAGTTTGAGGTATCCACTGGCAGGTTGGGATGCTTGATGCGAAAAATCCCTCCGCCCGCGCCTCTCTTGAACCCCATATAAAGGTTGCCGTCCGGCCCCAGCGCGAGCGCGTTGGGCGTGACAAACGCTGGATTGAACGCGCAGCCGACGTTGGTTACCTTTCCACTGACAATGCCGGCCAGTTCAACCGCCGTGGGATCCACAAGCCCGTTGCCGCCATCGGCCGCCGGATCATAATGCATACGAAATACGCCCTGGGAAGCGCGCTGCTGATCTGTGACGTAAATATTGCTGTTCAAGGGATCATAGGCTGCCGGACCGACTGAGAAGCCCGCGCCATTCACCGTGGAAATGCAGGTGGCGGTGTTGAGCGCGTGCGGACCGGGCGAGTCAACGTCAGGATCAACGCGGCAAAGCCCGCCTACGGCCCCGGCATCGCCATACCATAGATAACGTACGTGCTGCCCGGTAGCCGGATTGATGTTCGTGCCGGGCAGAATCAGACCGCTGGTGGGGGCCGTGACTGGAACGGCGTAAGGTGTTGTGGTGGTGGGCGGGTGGATAAATGTGAAACTCTGCCCAAACACCGCGGTGCTGGCCAACGCCAGCATTAAAAACAAACCAAAGCAACCTTGGACCATGGAGCGCGCTGTGGCTTGTTTGCAGACTGTGGTGCGGTTGAAGATCTTCATCTTGTCGCTTTCCCGTCCCAAAGAGCCTTGAGCTTTCAGGAGACGTTTGAGTTCGGGCAAGCATCATCCGTTGTTAAGAACCTTTGACCTGCAAATCCCGGAAGGGCTGAAAATCAACAAGCAATTTCGGTGACATCGCGGTCCGCTAAGCCCGCGAAAAGGACAAGAACCCAGCTCGAAGAGAAGACCCCTTTGAAAATAACCGGGAACTGCTGCTGACCGCGGGAATTGAGCTGCCGGGGCTTCATCTGGCCCCGGCAGCTTTTCCGTTTGCGACAGTTACCTGACCGTGATCGTTACCGTAGCGCTGTTCGGCAGAGTGTCTGTTCCTCCAGGACCGAACGTCATGGTCCCGGTGGAATGGAACACGGTGCCATGGGCTACGGCAGCCGGAGGCGTTACATTCACAGTCATAATGAGGGTTTGTGGAGGCTTGGCTCCACCCTTGGTAGACCCGCCAAGGCTCGGCGTTGTCACCAGGATGGTACCACCCAACGTTGTATTGAAGGCCCCTGGGCAGGCAACGGCCAATCCGCCCGTGGGAGTAAAGGTGCAAGTGAACGCACCGCCGTTATTGACGGTAAGAGCAATGCTATTCAGTTGTAACCCGGCCGGTATGTTGTTGGTGAAAACAACGTTCGGCGCCGGAGTTTGCGTGGTGTTGCTGAGCGTCCACACAATGTTGCCCGCCTGACCGATGTTCGGGTTAGGGACCTGGGCGTTTCCGGTTACCGAAATAGTTGCGGTCACCGTCTGTGTTGGTGGCGGCGGCGGCGCGGTAGTGACGGCAGCGCTGCCCGTCTGCAAAACGGCTGCGTTGTCAAGAGCTGATACGTTCGCAGTATTGGTTACGCCTCCACCCTGGATTTGCACAATCACGTTCACCGTTGCTTTTACTCCAGCGGGCAATGTTCCCAAGTTGCAGGTAATCGTGGTCACACCAACTCCACCCGCGGCGCACGTACCCTGGCTGGGCTGGCCCAGGATGATGAATGCACCGTCGCCCGAGAGCAGGACATCGCTTACCGTCGTGTTGGTGACAGGGAGAATCGATGTATTTGTGATGGTGATGTTGTAAGTCAACTGCACCGGGGCAAGAGTGAAGCTCAACGGCCCCGTTTCAGTGACCACAAGCACAGGTGAAGCTGTGGGAACCACCACGTTCGAAGGAGTGGATTCCAGGCTGTTGCCGCCGGCGTTGGTCGCGTGCACCGAGAAGGTGTAGCTGACGCCATTGGTCAATCCCGCTACCACGGCGCTGTTGGCCGGCGCCGGTACGGTTGCTGTGATGGCCGTGACCACGTTATTCGCGATCGCGGTAACGGTATAGCTGGTAATGGGTCCGCCACCGACATTCGCCGGTGCAACCCAGGTCACAAAGGCCGCCGCATCCGCTGCTGAGGCCTGCGTGCTGGTTGGAATACCGGGGACCGCAATCCCGGGATAGAGGACGGCGTTGCTTTGTGGTGAGAACGCGCTGGTTCCATTGGCGTTCGTTGCTGCTACTGAGAAAGCGTACGAAACACCATTGACCAACCCGGCAGTAATTGCCCTCGTCGTGGGCGGAAAACCGTTTACCGGACCAGTAACGATGACATCTGCCAGCAGGATTGCGTTCGAAGCCGAGGTGTTACGGACTATGTAGCTGGTTACCGGTTGTGCCGACTGCGCCGGAGTCCAGCTTACCTGGATTGAAGTTGCGCCAGCCGAAGCCCTGGCCACAGTAGGCGTCCCAGGAGCGGCGGTTGCCGCTGGCGTTGGGCAATTGAAAGCACCCAGCGCCGGAGGATTGCCCTGGCAGGTCTCAAACCAGCGGCCGGCGCCAAGAGCACCGACCGTGCTGAAATCCTCACCCGAGAACACGATCAAATTCGCGGGATCGGTACGGTCAACTACCATGCCGCCTATGTTGCCAAGCGGAAGAGGAAATGCCGGGAATGCCGCGACGAGCTGTGCTATGTCGATAATCGCGGGGTCCACCTGTTGCACCGCCGGACCGCCCGTGACATTCGTTGCCCAGACTGTATTGCCCGGTACGCCAAGACCGAAATAGAGATTGTCACCGTTCAGGGCCGGATAAGTTTGGTCTGAATCCATCGTCGCTGCGCCGGCTGCTGCAGCCAGCTGGGTCCCATCGCCCACGCACGTTGGGGTGGTCTGGGGAGTCGAGCCCAGCGCCTGGCAGGTAGTGTCGGCGTTGACGATCACGAAAGGCCCCGTTCCGTCCAGGCCCCACAAGTTGTGGCCGAGCCAGGCCAGACCGTTGGTCCGCCGATTGTCCGGTGTTGTCGCCACCAACTGAATAAAGTCGGCGCAAGTACCGAAGCCGGTCGTAGTGGCTGTGGCTGGGCTGTTGATGCGCATGATGGCGCCGTTTCTTTTGAAGCCGATCCAAAGATTGCCCTCAGGATCAAGAGCAACATAATCGCCCGCGCCGGTTGGCGGAGGCGCGGCCAGAGTGCTATTCAGCGGAAACTGGCAACCGGTTTGACCGCCCTGGAACCTTGCGCCGGTCGGATTGCCGGCCATGGCGAAGACGTTGTTAAAGTCCAAAGTTCCCTGTCCGCTGTCACCGTCAGGGGTGTAGTTGAGCCGGAAGACTCCCTCAGAGTTGCGTACATCCGCCAGGTACAAGTTGTTGCAGGTTGGGAAGACTGACGGCGGGGTGCAGGCTCTCGGAGTCGGATCAATCACCATCGGCCCACCGGTGACCGAGGCGCCATTCAACTTGAAAATGCAAGTGGTG
>JBGPZS010000226.1:0-6451 GCA_041493865.1 Terriglobia bacterium | reverse complement strand
CGGCGTCGCAGAAAACTAGTAAGATAAACCGCCGCTAGATTGGGAATATCGCCCGATTTGAACCTTGCAAATGTGCCGGCGGTGGCCTGCGGCGGTCCGATCGCATAGTTAAGCAACCCGGGATAGTCAAGCTTGTGCCCATCAAGATTAACAAAACTAAATTTCAAGTCACGGTAAGCTTCAGAATCTTCTCCATATGTTTTGATGAAGTGTTCGTATTGCTCGAAAGGGAGTTCGTTATAGCCAATTACCACACAATCAAGCTTTGTACGCATTTTGATACCTCACATTTACCTTGACTGGGTCCATCAATTCGGCAGGCGGGTAGTCATCACGACCAATTTAGCATCAGATGCCAATACTTCCCCCGGCTCTCCAGAGGGGCTGAAATCCAGCAATCCCCCACGCCGCTTATCTTTCAATGTGTGGGTAGTTGACTCAAGCCGGTTTTTTCCCGCTTGCAGGTACTCAAAAATAAAAAGCAAGTGGCCTGATTCCAGCCACACGTGCAACCCGTCGCAATCGGCGAGACCTGCGCTTTTTGATGTGATCACGGCGAGCGTACCCAGGCGCGTGGGCGTCAAAACCAATTTGAGTGGGCCATATTTAAAGGTGGCATTGCCAAGATGAAAGCGAAAGTCGCTCGATTCGTTTTCAAAAACAACGCAGGCTGAAACTTCGGTGATCTGGGCCAGCATAGTCGAGCCGGCGGTGGCGTCATGCGTAGCATACTTTATCCAGAGGGTAGTTCCCGCCAGTTGCCATCCGCGCAAATAATCAAGGGCCTGCTCTCTAGAGAGTTCCATCAGTGCATTTTCCCACAAGGCTGATTGAAGTGCAAAGATGCCGCGGCCAGCAAGGGTGTTTAACTCGAATTCCGAAATTGAAAAGCACTGTTAAGTTGTAAGCAGTTAAATTATCGATTGGCAAATCGAAAAACTGAGGAGGAACAAGACAGTGCAAGCAAACGTTACACCGCTACTCGGCAAAAAGAAGTAGTTCTGCGGCAGAGGGAGCGGTGGTGACGCCGTGGGGAGGCGTGGCGGTGTTGGTTCAATTTCTGAACGAGAACCAGATCGCATTCACCGAGGCGGTAGCTGGATGTCTGCCGATTCAATTTCACTCGCCCAATGCCAATGCTCCGGTGCAGACCTTTACCGCATTTTTGATCGCGGTGGTGAGCGGAGCGCGGAGCTTTTCTCATGCGGCGCTGTTGCGCACGGACCGGGCCTTGCTGCAGGTGCTAGGCCTGGAACATTGTCCCATTGACGATACCATCCGCGACTTGTTCAAGCGTTTTACCCAGGGTAAGGTCTATGAGGTTTTACTCCGGACTGAGCAATGGGAATTGCAACGTTTACCCAGCCGGGTGGAAGGCTACAGTCTGGATCAGGACTCCACGGTATTCGAGCGTTATGGAGAAGAAGGAGCTCTGAAGGGATACAAGCCGCGCTTTTTGGAACAGTTGCCGTTGCCACTCCCCCTACATCGTGGTGGCCAAGCTGACCCGCTGGATGAAGCGGGAAGCGGCTCGGACTCCAGTCTTGGCGGGAGATCGATGAAAACTTCTCGGTCGGGGAGTTCCACAAGAGGTTGCTGGGCTGGAAAGTTGGAAAGACGGTTTGTGGTGGTGCTCGAACGGATACGGGAAAAGCGCGGCGCCGGTAAATTGCTGGTGGAAGTTCCGGGATACAATTGTCCGCATCTTCGTTACTTCCAGCCCCGCAGCCCCGGCGCAAATAGGGCTGGACTATGACCGGCGGGCGGACCGGATATCGGCAGTGTCGCAGAGCAAACTGAAAGCCTTGGCGGCCCGATGGACCGTCATGACACCCAACTCGTCATGATTGGTTTCCCTGGGTGACCCCAATTTCCTGTCCAGGGCTGCGGAAGTCCAGCATCAACTGGCCAGCGGAGCCGTGGACAGCCACCAGCCGCTTCCAGAAAACCAACTGGTTTCGTCGGGTTGAGTGGCACGTCGAAGAGAGCGAACGTCCCGCAGATTACCGCGTCTAAATGCGTCTCCCAATCGTTTCCCGGTATCTTCGTCGTCACGGGCGCCAATGCACGCGATGAATGTGGCGGGGCACACGAACTGGGCTTTGAATTGTTCTTCTGCCACTTTGGTTACCAGTAACATGCCGCCAGGCCCGGGTCTGTTTGCAACTCCAGCGGACGTCAACGGAAATAACAACCGTCCGTTAGGCCGCAGAGCATCGAGCCAGACATCCAGCGGGGCCGTGGCCCCGGCGTTCACATAAATGATGTCGCAACTGGGCAATTCCCCGGCCGAACCAGACCGATGGTGGACGGTTACATTGGGCAAATCCGCCAAGGTCTTCTTCGCTCGTGCGGCGAGGTCCTCTTCAATCTCGCAGGCGTAAACCGATCCTGTGGGACCCACGAGATTCGCAAGCAGGGCAGTGTAATAACCCGTTCCGGCGCCGATGTGGACTGCCGTCTCTCCCGGATTGATGCCCAAAGTAAAAAGGCATATGGCGTGCAACATCGGTTGTCCGTTGTTGATCTGCCGGTCATCAGCCAGCGCGACGGTGATGTCTTGGTACAGCAAAGCCGGATCATCGGATGGGGTCTGCAGATATCCCGCTTGCGTGAACACTTTCCATGGTCCCGGTCCAACGAACCGCTCTCTGGGGGTGGCAGCGAATGCGGCAGTCACTTTTCCTTCCGGTAGACCAGCACTGGCGGTAACCAAACTCGCGAAAAAGGATCTGAAGGTTTCAAGTCGGTCCATTGGCTACTTTCCTTTCGCCCCATCGTGGGGATTCAAAGAGACATCCACGCCATTGCCTACTTCTTCCTGGTAGCAGTAAATGGTCCACTCGCTCGTCCGCCGTAGTCCACATTACCCTCTATTTTGTCGGCTTGCTTGTCCAGCTTCCCCGTGTAACGCACTTTTAGTCCAGATATTTCGAATTCCAGGACAACATCATCCCCTTTAACGGTGCCGTTGACGTTGGATTGCCCAAGGGTGCCGGAGTACGTGCCAGTCAGTTTTTCACCACTCTGCTTTAGGACGAACGTGGGCGTACCAGATCCCTTCCAGCCAAGGCTGACCTTCGCATTCCATGTTCCGCTCAAATCAGATGCAAAGACAGCCGTAGCTAGAAGAACAATTACCCCGCAGCTTGCGAATCCTTTTTTCGTACCGATTTTCATGCGACGAGAATAGCACTCTAAACGGATAAAATTCAATGCATTCCGCGTGGAGTGAGGGATGGAGTGCACCCCGGGTGAGCGGGCGGAGCATACAAACTGGACCACTGCCGGTCGGCCAAAATATGGGTAAACAACAAACACTGTGTTGTAATATTGTCGGGCGCTTAAGAACGTTTTTTGCGGCGTGAATACTGTATTGACACATGTTTTTGGGAGAGAACGCTTTTCTGGTGTTCAAAACATGAATGATCCGGGCTACGACGAGTTCTTAAACCGCGCAGATAAGGGGCGGCGGAAACCAAGGTTCGGTGAGGTTTGAAATGAGTAGTCTTGAGAGCATCCTCGCCGCTATGCGCTTCGCGCGCGTAAGATTATTCCTCGAGAACGGCAAGCTGCAATATCGAGCTCCTAGGGGCGCACTAACCCCGGATCTTCTAGCTCAACTCAAAGAACGCAAATCCGACCTTATCAGATTGCTGCAAGATGCTGAGAAGTCTGGCGCCGCGTTAACTCCACTCAAGGTATACCCGCGAAGAAAGGCGCAGCCGCTGTCGTTTGCGCAGGAGCGGCTGTGGTTTCTGGAACAGCTTGGCTTAGTCGGTCCCGCCTACAACATACCCGCGGCTTTTCGTTTGCAGGGAGTGCTGGCTGTTGGAGCTCTGGAGCGGAGCTTCGAGGAACTGGTGCGCCGTCATGAGGGCCTGCGCACCCGGTTTGAGGCGATCGACGGAGAAGGAAGACAGATCGTCGGTCCGCCGGGAGAGTTCCGGATGGAGGTCGTGGATTTATCGGAACTGAACGAACTGGAGCGGGAAGCGAAGGCCCTGCAGCGGAGACAAGCGGAAATCGAACAGCCATTCGATCTGAAGCGTGGGCCGGTATTCCGTGTCTGTTTGCTGCGTCTGGGAGTGGAAGACCATGTCTTGCTGATGACCACGCACCACATCGTCTCGGATGGCTGGTCGATGAGCGTGTTATTGCGGGAATTCACAGAGCTCTATTCAGCCTATTGCGCCGGGCAGCCCTCTCCCTTGAATGAGCTGAAGATTCGGTATGCCGACTATGCGCAGTGGCAGCGGGAGTGGCTGAGCGAAGTGCTGGAGAAGCAGATGGGCTACTGGAGGAAGAAGCTCGACGGTGTCCCGGTGCTGGAGTTGCCGGCGGACCATCCGCGTCCGGCTGTGCCCAGTTTTAAGGGTGCGGTGATTGGATTTGCCCTTTCGCCGGAAACCACGGCGGAGTTGGTGAAGCTGGGGCGGGAGGAAGGGGCAACGTTGTTCATGGTGCTGCTGGCGGCGCTGCAGGTGTTGCTGGGCCGGTGGAGCGGGCAGAAGGATATCGTGGTGGGATCGCCGATTGCGGGACGGCGGCATCGGGAAACAGAAGGACTGATTGGTTTTTTCGTGAATATGCTGGCGCTGCGGACGGAGTTGAAGGGCGAGCCGAGTTTTCGGGAGTTGTTGCGGCAGGTGAAGGAGGTAACACTAGGGGCGTATGCGCATCAGGATATGCCGTTCGAGAAACTGGTGGCTGAACTGCAACCGCAGCGCGACCTGTCGCGGCATCCGCTGTTTCAGATTGCTTTCACCATCCAGAACGTACCCCAGGGGGAGCTGGATCTGCCGGGGCTGAAGCTGCGGCCCATGGGTGGGGAGTATGCAACCTCGAAGTTTGACCTGACGGTTGCCGTGCAGGAATTGTCCACTGGGCTACGCGGCGGCATGCAGTACGCAACCGACTTGTTTGCAGGCTCAACCATTGAGCGTCTGATGGGGCATTGGGAAAGGCTGCTGGCGGAGATGGCGGCGGATCCTGAGAGTTCGATCTGGGAGGTGCCGCTGTTGAGCGCAGCTGAGGCTGAGCAGTTGCTGGTGGAGTGGAACCGGAGGGAGCCGGAGTATGGGTCGGAGCGGTGTCTGCCGGAGTTGTTTGCGGAGCAGGCGGAGCGGAGGCCGGATGCTGTGGCGGTGGTGTATGAGGACCAGCAAATCAGCTATGGGGAGTTGGAGAAGCGGTCCAATCAGTTAGGGCACGAATTGCGGGAGCGCGGAGTGGGGCCGGAAGTAGTGGTGGGGCTGTGTGTGGAGCGGTCGGTGGAGATGGTGGTGGGGATGGTAGGGATTCTGAAAGCCGGGGGGGCGTATCTGCCGCTGGATGGGAGTTATCCGCAAGAGCGGCTGGGCTATATGTTGCGGGATGCCGGAGCGCGGGTGGTGGTGACGCAAGGGACGTTGCAGCAGAAGCTGGAAGGTTTTGAAGGTGAAAGGGTCTGTATAGACAGGGACTGGAGCAGGATCGGGAGGCAGGCGGAGAGCCGGGTGAGCAGCGGGGCGGTGGCCGGCAACATGGCGTATGTGATCTACACCTCTGGATCCACGGGGCGGCCGAAAGGAGTGATGATCGGGCACCGGCAGGTGGTGCGGTTGTTTGCCGCGACCGCCGCATGGTTCCAGTTCGGGGCAGAAGACGTGTGGACGTTGTTCCATGCCTGCACGTTTGATTTTTCAGTGTGGGAGATTTGGGGAGCGCTGCTGCATGGAGGGCGGCTGGTGGTGGTGCCGTACTGGGTGAGTCGAACGCCGGAGAGGTTCTACGGATTGCTGGAAGAAGAAGGGGTGAGCGTATTGAGTCAGACGCCGTCTGCCTTTAACGAACTGATGCGGATAGATGAAAGGGGAGTGGGGAAGGAGGTTTGGGGAACGGTGCGGTGTGTGGTTTTTGGTGGGGAGGCGCTGAAGCTGCACAATCTGAAGGGTTGGTGGGAGCGGCACGGGGAGGAAGGGCCTGTGCTGATCAATATGTACGGAATCACGGAGACGACGGTGCATGTGACCTATCGTCGGTTGGGAGCGGAGGATCAGGGGGGAAGGAGTCCGATCGGACGGCGGATTCCCGACTTGCAGTTGTATGTGCTGGATGAGCATATGAACCTGGCGCCGGTGGGGGTGATTGGAGAGCTATTTGTGGGGGGAAGCGGAATAGCGCGGGGTTATCTGGGGCGGGCCGAACTGACGGGGGAGCGGTTTGTGCCGAATCCGTATGGGGAAGGGAAGGGAGGGGAGCGGCTATACCGAAGCGGGGACCTGGTGCGCTGGAAGAAAGAAGGGGAGTTGGAGTTCATGGGGCGGGGGGATGAGCAGGTGAAGATTCGCGGACACCGGATTGAGTTAGGGGAGATCGAGGCGGTGCTGCGGGAAGAGGAACGGATCGTGCAGGCGGCGGTGGTGGAGCGGGAGGATGGGGGAGGTGGAAAGCGGCTGGTGGGGTATGT
>JBGPZS010000244.1:0-6108 GCA_041493865.1 Terriglobia bacterium | reverse complement strand
GCTTGCTGGCCTCGGCCCCCGTGGATTCCAAGCAGGGGGAAGAGAACGGGGTGATGTTCCACAGCGTTGTCATTCCCTCCGGGCCAAAGCCGCTTGAGATCAACTATGCATTCGTGGATGGATACCTGCTGATCGCTCCCAGCCACCAGGCGGTGGTAGACGCGATTCAACTGCATCGCGGTGGAGGATCGCTGGCCAAGTCCGCGGGATTTCATTCATTTCTGCCACCGGGACACTCCGCGGAGGCTTCCGGTTTTATCTACCAGAACCTGGGCCCGCTGCTGGCGCCGTTCCTGCAACGGATGTCGCCGGATATAGGCAAAATGTTTGCGCAACTGGATGCGGAGGGCAAACCTTTGGTGATGTGGCTCTATGGCGACAATGCCGCCATCCGTGAAGCCCATACCAGCGGAACATTCGACATGAGCACGATGCTGATTGGCGCCGCTGTGGCTATTCCCAACCTCCTGCGGTCGAGGATGGCCGCCAATGATGCAGCAGCAGCATCCACTCTGCGCACCGTGAATACCGCGGAGATCACGTATGCAACCACTTATCCGAAAAAGGGATACGCCCGCAATCTGGCAACCATGGGTCCGGGGCCGGGCGGAGATTGTAGTGACAACAAAATATCCTCCGCGCACGCGTGCCTGCTTGATGATGCGCTTGGCTGCACTTCAGGAACATGGTGCACCAAGAGCGGCTTTCGCTTCCGTGTGACAGCGAGCTGCAACACGCTAACTTGCGCCAACTACGTGGCTGTGGCCACGCCCGTCGATGAGAACACGGGGACCAGGAGTTATTGTTCCACTTCTGACGCGGTGGTCCGCACGCATACCGGCCCGCCGCTTGCTTCACCAGTTACCGCGGCGGAATGCCGGAAGTGGCCGCCGATACAGTGACAAAGCACCACCAGCAAGGAAAGCTTGAATCTACCTGATCTGAATAAGAGGCTTGCCCGGAGGCAGCACTTCGCCGATCTCCACCGCCGGGACGCCCGCGTTTTGCAAAGCGGTCAGCAAGGCATCCGTATCGGCGCGTGCCACGGAGAGCAGCAACCCGCCGGCGGTCTGGGGATCGAAGAGAATGGTCCTGATTTCTTCCGGAACGTTCTGGTCATAGCTGACCAGGCATTCCGCGAATTCACGATTGTTCTTGAGCCCTCCGGGAATGAAGCCCGCGCGGACGCAATCGATTGCTCCTTCCAGCAAGGGAACTTCCGCGGAGTCGATACGCAGGGAGACACCGCTGCCCGCGGCCATCTCACGCGCATGCCCGATCAGGCCGAACCCGGTAACGTCCGTGGCAGCGTGGACCACAAACTTGCCGGCCGTGGCGACTTCCGCGGCTGTGGCATTGAGAGTGGTCATGGACTTGACCGCGGCATCGATCCAGGATTGTTGGGCTTTGGCTTGTTTGATCGCCGTAGAAATCACGCCTGTTCCCAGGCCTTTGGTCAGGATGAGCGCGTCCAGGATTTGCGCGTTGGCGTTGGCCCAGACTCTCTCCGGGTGAATGGTGCCGGTGACTGCGTAGCCGAATTTGATCTCCGGATCTCGAACGCTGTGGCCGCCGATCACGGTGCACCCGGCTTCCATCATCTTGGAAAGGCCGCCGGCAAGAATCTGCTGCAAGACTTCCAGGTCGCCTTTTTCGGGGAAGCAGACAATGGCGAGCGCGCTCAAAGGACGTCCGCCCATGGCGTAAACGTCGCTCAGGGAATTGGTGGCCGCGATCTGCCCGAAAGTGTATGGATCGTCAACGATCGGAGTGAAGAAGTCTACGGTCTGTACCAGCGCCTGGGTGGCGGAAATTTTGTACACTCCGGCGTCGTCGGCTTTGTCAAAGCCAACCAGGACATTGGGGTCATTTTGCCGGGCTAATTTCCCAAGCACCGCGTCCAGCGCCGCCGGACTCAGCTTGCTTGCTCAACCCGCGGCTTTGACCTGCTCCGTGAGCCGGATTGTTTTTACTTCGGCCATGATGAGTATTTTACTAGCACTGCGAAAACCCGACGCGAGAGCACGGGATCGCTATTGCTCCGAACGATCTTAAAGTATTCATTTCTGGATTTCAGAAGAAAGCTAATACCCAATGCCCACGACCTTCACCTGCGGCACCTGTCCATCCCAGTCCGCAGTCACGTGCTCAAGGGTGAGGCGAAAATCACGGGTTTGACCTGGGTTCAGAGGAGCGCGATCGATGGGACCATAATCGACGTAGGGCACGTTGGGCAGCAGCACGGTAACAGGCAGCGTTTTCTCGTCCTGCGCGATTTCGCCCAAAGCGTTCTTGAAGATGACTTCCACGCGCGCAGCAGTCACTTTGCGGTCGCTGCCGTTGGTGATTTTTCCCTCGATGTAAGTAACGGAGCCGCCGGCGAAGTTTTGCGCTGTGGCCATGTGTAGTTGGGAAACCTGAAGTTTTTTGAGATTAGGGTCGCTGGGATTGGAAGCTGCGGGCCTTCCACTACGGGTCAACAGAACCACACCACCCACAATTGCCAGCACCACGAACGCGCCAATAACCATAGGAAGCCAGCTCTTGTTATCTTCCTGCTGCGTGTTTAAAGGGGAAAACGGCTGTTCCTGTTCAGACTCGCCCATGGCCAGATTTTACGCTATTCTCCAGCAACCATCATGCCGTCAATCCTCAAGGTTGGCGCAGCGATGGAGCCGCGGAATTCCAGATCGTTGCCGATTTCAGAAATGTTATTGAGCATGTCTTTGAGGTTACCCGCCACTGTGACCTCTTCCACAGGATAAGTAAGCTCACCGTTTTCGATCCACAATCCGCTGGCGCCGCGGGAGAAATCGCCCGTGACCATGTTCACGCCAAAACCGAGGAATTGGAACACGTAGAGCCCTTGCTTAATATCGGCGATGATCTGCTGCGGCGGGCGTTCGCCTTTCTCCAGAAAGAAATTTCCAGCGCCGATGCCGGGCGTACCGGCCAGCCCACGGGAGGCGTTGCCTGTAGTTCTCATCCCCAGTTTTTTCGCGGTATAGGTGTTGAGCAGGTAGGACTTGAGCACGCCTTTCTCGATGACCATGGTTTGCCGCGTGGGAACGCCTTCGCCGTCAAATGGTTCCGTGCCGAAGCCGCCAGGAACCGTACCGTCGTCGATCACGGTAATGTTGCCGGCAGCGATCTTCTCGCCCAGTTTATTCGCCAGGAACGAGGATTGCCGGTAGATGGCATCGCCATTGACCGCATCAAAAATGTTGTCGAGAATCGAACCCGCAACCATGGGATCGAGCACGATGGGCACTTGTGTGGATGCAATCTTGCGCGCGCCCAGCCGGCGCAGAGTGCGGCGTGCCGCTTCGCGTCCTACAGACTCGGCGGACTCCAGCCTGGACATGGTACGGGCCAGGGCGAACCAGTAATCGCGCTGCATGCCGCCGTGATCGTCCTGCGCGATCGGCGCCGCGGAAACCGAGCAGTACGAGCGACGGTACTCGCCCACAAAGCCGTGGGAGTTGGCCAGCACCTTGTATCCCGTGGCCGCGTCAAACGAGCCGCCATCGGAATTCTTCATCCGCGGGTCGGCATCCAAAGCCGCGCGCTCCGCACGCCGGGCGTAATCAATTCGCTCTTCCGGCTGAAGTGAGTAAACATCGTCATAATAAAGTTTGAGATCGCCCGGCAAAGAGCCCAACTGGTCCGGCTCGGGAATGCCGGCATAAACATCTTCTGAAGTCACCCGCACCAGGTCCAATGCGCCCCTGATGAGCCGCTGGATACCGTCTTCTGAGAAGTCGCTGGAATAAGTGCTGGCGGTCCGCTGGCCCAGAAACACGCGCACGCCGATAGCCCGCGAACCTGATTCCTTCAAGGTCTCCACTTCTCCCAGGCGTACGGTGGTGGAAAATTCCGAGCCTTCACGCACCACTGCCTCAGCGGCCGTTGCGCCGCCCTTCATGGCGCGGGAAACCACGCTCGTCGCCAGATCGCGGAGATCGGCATCGGTTCCGCTAACAATTTGCGTATGGGTTGCCATCAGGATTCTTATCTTGCCGCGGCGTTCATCGGGCCGTACCACCGACGGTCATGCTGTCCAGCTTTAGCGTTGGAATGCCAACGCCAACCGGCACGGACTGTCCATCCTTCCCGCACGTGCCCACGCCTTCGTCAAGCTGAAGATCGTTGCCCACCATGGAGACCTTGGTCAGAGCATCCGGACCATTGCCGATCAGCGTGCAGTTTTTGAGCGGCGCGGTGACCTGGCCATTTTCGATCATATAGGCCTCAGATGCAGAGAAAACAAACTTGCCGTTGGTGATGTCCACCTGCCCGCCGCCGAAGTTCACCGCATACACGCCGCGTTTTACCGAGCGAATGATATCTTCCGGCGAATCGTCTCCGGCGAGCATGTAGGTGTTGGTCATGCGCGGCATGGGAATGTGTTCATAACTTTCACGGCGGCCATTGCCGGTATCAGGCACTCCCATCAACCGGGCAGAAAGCTTGTCACTGAGGTAGCCCTTGAGAATGCCTTTTTCAATGAGCACGGTGTTCTGTGTGGGCGATCCTTCGTCATCAACGTTGATGGAGCCGCGGCGCGAAGGCAGCGTTCCGTTGTCGACGACGGTGCATTTGTCTGACGCCACGCGTTTGCCCAGCATGCCGCTGAAGGCCGACGTGCCTTTGCGGTTGAAATCAGCTTCCAGGCCGTGGCCAATCGCTTCATGCAGCAAGATGCCCGGCCATCCTGGCCCAAGCACAACTTCCATTTCGCCCGCTGGAGCTTCACGCGCGTCGAGTTGGATGATGGCCTGTCTCGCGGCGTCCTGGGCAAAATGCTCAGGGGTCTTTTCCGTGAGGAAGAAATCGATGCCCACGCGCCCGCCGCCTCCCGCGGCGCCTCGAGAAGAGGTTTCGGCTGATTTGGCAATGCAGCTAACGCTGAAACGGGCCATCGGCTGGACGTCAGTGGCAAAAGTCCCGTCGGAACCGATCACCAGAATCTGCCGCAGCTCGTCAAAGTAACCGCTGCGCACCTGCACAATGCGTGGATCATAAGCGCGCGCCGCGCGGTCCGCACGCATCACCAGATCCAGTTTGGCGGAGATGTCGGCATCCGCTGACGGTGAAGCAATCGGATACAGATGATGATTCAAATTTTCCTTGAATCCTTCCACCGGGCTCTTGGCAGGGCCGCGTGCGATCAGAGCGGCGGTCCTGGCCGCGCGCAGGATCTTTTCCGGGGCCAGGTCATCCGTGTAAGCGTAGCCAGTCCGCTCCCCAGACAGTACACGCACCCCGCATCCCGCGGAGATCCCCTGCGAGGCAGATTTAACGATGGATTCATCCACGCTGATGGAAGTTGAGGTCAGGTATTCAAAATACAGATCAGCGTAGTCGCCGCCGGCGGAGAGCGACTCACCCAGGTAACGTTGCAGATCATTCGGGGTGAGGCCAAATTTCTGGAAGAAAAGGTTTTGATTTTGTGTCATCGGCTCTTTATTGGATGCCCGCGGGACCGGAAAAGGAGCACCTGCTAGCTTGCCCTCTATTGTCGCACTTTTCTTGCCCAGGCAAATATTAAGAGGCCTGATTCCGGCGAAAAATGGGTTGTGGCTGATGCTTTTCCCAATTTTGGATGAACTGGTTCGTAATCAGATACTTAGTGCACTCCAGGTAAGCATGATACGATTTTTCGGAGTGGAAGTGAAAATATGCAGCAACCTCATTCCCGAATCAGGAAGGCCCTTCGTCAAGTGATGAGCTGGATCAAGAGAGGCTCTCGCAAGGAACCGGAGCCTCCGGCAGTAGATCCTTACGCTTATGTGACCGCGCCAAAAAAGCCCAGACCATCAAGCCGAAGCGGGGCCGCTGTCGCCGAGCTACCCGAAGAGTAGCCAATCCGTCAAACTGCTAGTCAGCAAAACCGCGTGAACTCATTAAAGATGGCAAGCACGTGCCTTGCCGAGGATACTCATGAAAAAACTGGCTCTTCTTCTTCTTCTTTTTCCAATGTTCGTTTCTTTAGTTCAGGCCCAGGCTGCTCCTGCTACAGCGCCTCAGGGCGCCAAGTCCAGCCGCTATACGTTTGTATTGGCGGGCAACAAAGCCGGTTTTGAGAGCTCCACTCGAAATCCGGAT
>JBGPZS010000209.1:0-7015 GCA_041493865.1 Terriglobia bacterium | reverse complement strand
CAGCTTGCCGAAAACCACGCCATTGAATGACGCGCGGCCTTCCAGCGAGATTGGAATCCGCGTCCCGGGATCTAGGGCATCGAGCGCGGGCTGAAGCTCGCGCAGGTCCGTGGCGTTGAGTGAGACGCGCGCCTGGGCCTTTTCCGAACCCAGGGCTCCGGTGGCGCTCACACGAATGGCGCGGGTGGCCAGGGTAAGGCCGGCAACCTCGAGAGTGCGCAGATCGCCATGATAGGTGGCCTGCAACTGCGCGGTGACGGGAACTTCCCGCGGGGCGGGCGCTGCCGGCGGAGACACCTCCAACTTCATCTCCGTGGTCGCTTTCTCCGGAGAACCGGTCCAGGAAGAGTTGATGTCGCCAGAAACGTTCCCCGCCAATTCAATCTTGTCCAGCGGCATGTTATGAGTGGAGATGGCCGCTGCTACCTGTCTGATCTGCACTCCTCCAAGATGGAGCCTGGCCGTTCCACGCGGCGGCGGACCTTTTTTCCCCACCGGCGCGGGGTTCCAATTAATGATCTGCACATCGCCCTGCACCGTGCCGCCAAATGCATTTGCAACCAGGTGTGACAGCACGATTTTTTCCTGGGTCAGTGAGAAAGGCGAAGCGATGTCAACTCCCGTGACACGGACTGCGGCATCGCGCCACTCAAGATCGTGGACTCTCAGGCTTCCCTGCGAAGAATAGCGTTTGTCCTGGTAGTTGCCTACGCCTTTCAACTCGGCGAACCCAGCGCGGAGCTGCGCCAGCTTTGCTTCCTTTGCCATCTCAGACAGGTCGACTGAAGCCTGGTATTGCAGTGTGACTTCCGGGTTGTTGTAGTTGCGGAGCGTGCCGCTGGCTTCCAGCCTGGAGTTCCCCGTGGCGAGCTTGAGTGACTTGATCTCAGTTTCCCGGGCACGCAGCAGAAAATTGAGATGCACTTCCGCCTGCAGGGGCGCTGCGTTCCTGTAGGCCACGCTAAGCGGAGCCATATCCAGATGGCCGTTATAAGCCTGTTCGTTCGCAACGTAGCTCATGCCGGCGGAGATGTCTTTGCCGTCCAGGTCAAAGGGAATTCTCTCCTGGTCCAGTATCAGCGTGCCCTTGCGCACAGCAATCTGCTTCACCGCAAGGTCAAAGAGGCCCTGGGCAGGCGTTTCATCGGCGCGTCTTGCGGACTGTGGTGAAGGTTGGTTCGTGGCGCCGTCGGGATACACCATGAGGTGCAGGACAAGGCCATCGATGGTCACGGTTTCGAGCGAGATCTTGCGCGAAAAAAAGGAGACGATTTTCGCATCGACAGCAATGCGGTCGGCGTGCGCGTACGGAACTTCGCCGGCAGCCTCTCGCCCATGGATGGTGACGTTGCGCACCTCAAAATGCAGTGTGGAGAGTTTCCAGGTAAACGACCCGACCTCCACCCTTCCCCCTGTCATCTGGCGCAACTCCGCAATCACTCTCTGGCGGATGGTCTCGCGGAAGGAATCGCTGTTCAGGTAAAAACCCAGCCCAATCAGCACCACCACAAGCACCAGGCCCGCAATGACCACCAGGCGCCGGAGCCTGCGTTTTCCAGTTCTGGCGGCGGGCGGCGCGATATTCAGGTCAGTGCCGGTGCTCATGGTTCGGCCCCAGCATTAGGAAGCGGCGCGGCCACCAGCATCCTTTCGATGTGGGCCTGTGCGCGCAGGGTCTTCAGCCAATTGCTCAGAAGGGCGTCAATGCGCTGCTCCGCCAGGATCTGCTCGATTTTGTCAGAGACCTCAGACAGCTTCGGCTCGGCAACGTTGCGCTTGCGCACCTCAGGCAGGAACCGGTCCTGGTAATAGGCGGCGATGGCGTCTTTCTCCACCCGGACCAGCCCGCGGAATCGCAGGTCGATGAACCGGAGAATTCGGAATTGTGAAGTCAGTTGCTCTTCAACATCCTGCTGCGTCAGCCCGTAGCTGGTAAGAACGATATTCCAGCGCGCGTCAACGCTGGCGCCGGGCATCCCGGAGCGGACCTCTTTGATTTTTCCCGCCAGTTCCATCGGCGTGGGATCAAGCATGGCCGGGTTCACAATCTGCTGGTCGAGCAGCGCGCGGTCGATCAAACGCTCCAACACCGCTGTCCTGTCCGCCTGGGTCAACGAATCAATAGATTTGCCCTGCAGCAGAAATTCCACACGCGCGGTTTGATCAAGTTCACTTTCCAGGATGACGCGCTTGTTTACCACCGCCACCATACGGTCCACCACCTGGGCCTGGGCGAACCCGGCCAGCAGCAATACCATCGCGAACTGGAAGCGCCGTACCATCAGAAAGTTTGTCCTATGTTGAAGAAGAAGTTCAGATGCCGCAGTACTTGTGAGTTTGGAGTACCCGGCGGCGGAGCGGAGACGGGAAATGCCGGCGGATTGAGGTTGTAACCCACGTCAAAACTCACTGGGCCAATGGGCGTGCGGTACCGAATGCCGGCGCCAACCGCATGCGACACATAATTGAAGTTACAGATCCCGGCGGCGGGGTTCAAACACTGGTCCCGGTTCGGCTGCGAGATTTTGAGGATGCCGTTGGCCATAGCAGCCGCCGTCGAAAAGACGTTGCCCATATCGTGAAACAGGACCGAGCTTAGGTTATTGCCGACAAAAGGAAGGGGCAGCGGCGGGCTGCGCAGTTCAACGTTGTTCAGAAAGAGCGCTTCACCACCCAGAGGAAAGCCACTGGTCAGGCTGCGCGGGCCGGCCTGGTTGATGCCGAAGCCGCGGTGCGATGTGCTGCCGCCGGCAAAGAAGAGCTCCGGCAGGGGAACAAAAACGGTATCGGAGAAGGGTTCTTCCACCCCGATGCGGGTGGAGCGCGCGAACACCCAGCGGCGCTTGTGAAATTGATAGTAGCTGGAATTCTGCACCACAAGGCGGATGAAATTTGTCTGCGAGCCAAACACGCCGGAAGCCACACCCATATCGAAAGTTGAAAATGTTCCTTTCGTGGATTCAATGGGATTGTCGCGTGTGTCACGGATGTAGCTGAAGTCCGGCATGCCAACGCGCACGGGTTGAGAGAAAAGCGGTACCAGATTGGGGTCGATCACAAGGTTATCTGCGCTCACGCGGCGGTAAATCAGGCGGTAGAGCAGCGTAGTAGCGCGGTTGAGGTTCTGCTTGATGGAAACCGAACCCTCCAGGCGCTTGGAAGTGAAGGTACGCACATCATTGGTCTGCTGATAGAAGGCGGTGAAATCGAGCGTAAGGTTTTGCGAGTCGAACAGGCGGGGCGCGCCATAGCCGATCAACGCCAGCTTCTCCAGGTTGCCGTAACGGGTCTTGAGCGTGATCGTGTGGTCGCGACCGCGAAAATTCAGACGGGTCACGTCAAAGGAGACGCGGCCACTGGCCCCGGTCTCTCCCTGCGGAGTAGAGCTGGTGCCGGGCTGGCCTGTCTGTACCTCCAGGCCAAGGCCATAATTAAAGGTATAGCGCCGCGCTTCGGAGAGCTGGAAATTCACGTTCTTGTTGGTAGTCTCGCCCTCGGGGTTCTGCACCGCCACGCTCACTTCATTGAAAATGCCCATGTCATAGAGGCGGCGCTGGGAATCGAGCATCTGGTTCTGGCTCAACCGGTCACCACTACCGATCTTGATTTCACGGTCTACCACGAATGGATGCGTGTAATTAAGCCCGGCAGTCAGCACCTTGTCCACAAAGACCTGCGGTCCCTCGGTGATTTTGTACGTTACGTCAATCTTATTGGGATCATCAGCCTGGGGATGCGTGGTGAATTCGAACGTCACCTTGGGGAACCCGAGATTGTAGTATTCGTTCAGAATTACCGTCTGGTCGGTGATTACCGTGGAATCCGAGTATGGCTGGCCTTCTGAAGCGGAGAGCATGCCGCGAATCTGCCCCTCAGGCAAGGCTTCATTGCCCTCAATGTTGAGCTTGCCCACCACGGTTTGCGGACCCTCGCTGATATTGAGCACCACACGGATGTGGCCCTCTTTGCCGTAGTTGTCCTGCAGCTCGGACGCGACCTTCACTTGCAGGAAGCCGTTATTGCGGTAAAGGTTTTCAACCGCTTGCATGTCGTGCGCCAGGACGGATTGGCTGAACAGGCCATAAAGCAGCAAACCGCCCGCCGGCTGCATGATCATCTGCTCCCGCAGGTCTTCCCGGCTGAAGTAGTGGTTGCCCTGGATCGTCAATTCCACTAATTTGTGCCGCTGGTTCCGGTCAATAAAAAAGACCACATCGCGCTTCTCTGTGCCCGCGTCCTGCTTCTGCTCATAAGTGACCTTCACATCAAAATAGCCCTGGGACTGGAAATAGTCGCGAATATTGCGCGCTCCTTCGTTGAGAAGGTCTTCATCCACGGCGCTCTCTTCGAAGATGGGAACAAATTTCTTCACCAGGCCGCGCCTCAGTTTCGCGCCTTCCACTTTAACGTCCACAACGGGCCCGCGGTTGATCTCAAAGGTGTAATCCAGAAGATTGGTCTCCGGATGGTAGACGCGCTGCGTCATGGTTACCTGGGCTTCCAGGCGTTCCTGTTTCTGGTAGCGCTTGCGCAAACGCTGCAATGCTCGTGTAAGCCGCGCCGCCGTCACCTTGTCGCCGGAGCGCAGTTTGGCTATATTGCGAACCTCTTCTGCGCTATAGCCGGGCGTGCCCATCACGTTCACCAGCCCCACGCGCGCTGGCTTGCCGCGGTCGGCCACAAACTGCACCTTCACCTGCTGATTGCGTGAATCCCACTCATAGAAAGGTTTGATGGTGGCCTGATAATAGCCGTTCTCCTGGAGCGTCCGCTGCATCCCCTGGATGCCGGTGTTGATCTTGTCTTCCGTAAACTGCTCGCCGAGATTCAGTTTGCTGGCGTTGACCAGCTGGCTGTCACTGGGGTGGGCAGACGATCCCTCCGCCAGAATCGAACCAAAAAAATAATTCTCCCGGGCATCGAACATCAGCACGACTTCTCCGCGGGGGTTGCGTTGCGCCTCTACCTGGATCTCGGCGAAGCGGCCGGTGTTATAAAGCACCTGCACGGATTGCCTGACCTTGTATTTATCCAGCGGCTCGTTGACCTTCTGCGGCAGGATCGGCAGCAGCGTCTCTGCGTTATCGACGGCGGGGCTGTTGATTTGAATGAGCGCGACCTTGATTCCCTGCAGGCTATTCAGGCCACCGGAAAGAAGCCCAGGCAGTCCGCTGGCGGGGGCTGGCTGCGGCGGAGTGGCCGAAGGCGGCGCGGTCTGGGTTGGAGGATTGATGATTGGCAGACCCTGGGTTCGCGGACCGATGATGGCAGCCTTTCCGGCCTGGCCCGGCAGCGGCATAGCAGCTTGATTCCCCGGGCTTTGCTTCAATGGGCTTTCAGTTGCAAGATTCTGGGGTGCTGAGCTTTGAGCTACGAGTACGTGCTTCTGGGCTGCAAACGCACCAAGGCACAGCACAATCGCCAGGCACACTGATCGGCAGCGCGGCAATATTAGCCCCTTAATTGGAAGTCGCTTTGTATACTTCGATGGCTGCAGATCGGACCTTAGTTGCACGTGCTGGCTTTTTGAACATTGTAAGCTGCCCGCAGCCAGACGCGGCAACCCCTTCGTCTTCAAACACCTATAATCTTCAAACACCTATAATAAATGCGATGAAGTTTGAGGACCGATACTCGCGCCAGGTGCTTTTTCCCGGAATCGGACGGGAAGGGCAGGCGCTCCTGGCCCATGGCCGGTTGCGGTATGGTCAAACACAACGCCTTCGTGCTCAAATTCTGGCGCGCCCCCTACGAGATGACCCTTTTCCCCGATGGCCGCGTCATCATCAAAGGGACGAATGACACCGCCGTAGCGCGCAGTCTTTATGCCAGGTTCGTGGGAAGTTAGATCGCTTCCGAATGGTGTCTCACCACGCTTTCCGCTGGCATCCCCTGTTTACTCCTGAGTAATCCAACTCTATGTACAAATGTCAGGGGTGATGTATGTCTCGCAAGGCTTTGTTGGCGGCAGGGCTCATGGTTTCCATCGGCATTTTGGGCGGCAGTCTAACGTCAGCGCAGCAGGCGCCTGTTACTGTCCCGCCGGGATCGAATCCTTACTATCTCTATCCAGTTCCCGGCGTTCAGCCTGTGCCCATGCTGGTGACGCCCACGGCAAGGTTTGACAGCCCGCCTCCCACGGCAGGCATCAGCAATGCCGGGCAGGCCGGCATCAGCGCGAATAATCCGGTCAACACCGGAGTAACCAGCACGCTGGGCCCTTCAACCATGGTTTACACCACAATGCAACCGGAGACCGTTGTCGGTGCGGGTCCGGCTCCAGAAGCCTTAAATAGTGGAACGGGAAGGCTGATCAATGATATGGGACCTTCCTACTACTCGGATGTGCTGCCCGCCGC
Organism: Terriglobia bacterium; assembly: GCA_041493865.1. Classification (GTDB taxonomy): domain Bacteria; phylum Acidobacteriota; class Terriglobia; order Terriglobales; family Acidobacteriaceae; genus Angelobacter. The sequence goes on along the minus strand of JBGPZS010000209.1, from coordinate 656 downwards.
AAGCACGGTGAGCCTGGGCGAGGTGGCAGCGCAGTTCAAAGCTTCCAAAACTTCGGTCAACGCGCGCATGCTGACCAATGACGATGTCGGAAAAATGGTAAGCACGCAGACCGGTGTGACCCTGGCGAAGAACATGCCGCCATTGGGCCCGAGCGTTGCCGGACTGGTTATTGGACAGCCACAGAGCGCGGCTCAGTCGGCTCCACCAAGTACGCAGAGCAACGCTTCCGCGAACCCGCAGGGGCAGAGTGGCGCCGTAAGCCAGCCAGGAACGCCCCCTCCCGACTCTGTAAGCCAGGCGAACGCCGGCAATGCCACCACACCGCAGGTCAACCAGAACCAGCAATCGAACGACGCTCAGGGAAAGGGCCGCCTGCCGGCAACGTCAACTCTGTTGCCCCTGCTGGGACTCCTGGGCGCGGTGAGCGGCGGGATCGGGCTGTGGTTCCGGAAGTTCCGGAGGTAAGTCAAAGCGGCTGCCAGCAATTCGATCAGGACTCCGCGGGCGGCTATGAACTTTGGCCTTCGGCAGCCGGTGCAGGTGTGGCAGCTTGTCCCGGCTTCCCGTGATTGATCACGTCCTTGAGTTCTTTGCTGGGCTTGAAATAGGGGATTTTCTTGGCTGGCACATCCACGCGTGCGCCGGTCTTGGGGTT
>JBGPZS010000505.1:0-3229 GCA_041493865.1 Terriglobia bacterium | reverse complement strand
AGGCACTCAGCACTCAGCGCTCAGCATTCAGCCAAACCATGGGAGAGACCACGCCTCCGCAGGGTGGCTTGGCCAATAGCCAACCGCCAGCGGCCAAGGGCCCCACCATTGTCGATCGTGGACTGTACCACTCCGCCGACGCGCTGAAAGAATTCGTCGACCTGGGCGACGCGCCAAGCTGCCATGTGTGCGGGGCGATCATGACCAGGAATGGGAGTTGTTATAGGTGCATGAGTTGTGGGAGCACGAGTGGGTGCAGTTAGTTTATTGGATGCCAACTATTGGCATCCGTGAAGTAACTGCCGGGTGAACCCGGCGCAAAGCGAGTAGTTGAAAAACGAAAACGTTGTGACGGGCGCGGCAAAAAGCCGCGCCCGTCTGCTTATGTAGATGGAGAAAATGGAGAAAGAAGGTTAACCCCCAAACGGCTAGCGGAGGGCTTGTGGAAAAATTGTCTTTTACGCTTTATGAAGTCTTCGGCTACTTTCTGCCCGGAGCTGTCGGCGTGGCTGCGTTGGCAATCTTATTCTGGGCGTTTTTTCTCTCCAACGCACCCATTCCAATTGAGAGCCTGGAGCTCAGCAAGCTCTGGTATTTCGCGCTGGTGGTCGTCTCCTATTATGCCGGCCACGTCCTCCAGGGAATCAGCCGCTCGCTATTTAAGAATCCAGACGAGTTAGTGCTGGCGCATCAAACTGACATGGCTCCCCTGGTGAAGCGCGCTCAAGAGCAACTGGCCACCCATCTAGGCATGGCGCAGACCGAGACACTTGGACCTGCCGTGACAGCAAGACTTTGCGATGAGCTGGCGGTCCAATACGGGCAGCTTGGTGACCGCGATGTATTTGTTTATCGTGAAGGGTTCTATCGTGGCAGCGTCGCTTCCTTCATACTTCTGGACTTGGCACTGGTGGTTCGCTGCTTGATTCCTGGTGCAGCCTTACGCCTTCCGGCTCACGTGTTTTCCGTCTCGCCCTTGCAACTAATATTCGCCGTGGGAGTGGTGACTTGCAGCGTTTTCTTTTTGCTCCAACGCTACAAGCACTTTGCAGCGCTGAGAGTCATGCGGGGCGTTCTGGCGTATGTAAGTCTGGCGAGTTTTCGTGATTTGAGCAAGAAGAGTGAAGAGACCAAGAAAGCAGCGGTATAGAGGACATCTTCACAGCTTTTGCCGAGTGCCCCAGGCTTTGCCCTTCCTAATCCCTCAAAACACAAACGGGTGCCCCATCCTTCGCGCCTTTGATTTTTGCAAAGGGTGGGATTAGAAACTCTGTCCCTCACATTCGACGGCCCCAGACCGCCTAGGCGGTCTTACCGAAATGCTTGTCGAACAGTTGCCGTGCCCGGTCCAAACCCTCTTCCGTGAACACTACTGATTTGGCTGAGGTCGCCGGGTTAGAGATATAGCCCTTGGCGTGTAACCGGTCCAGCGTGTCCCAGTCATGCCCTTTCCAGGCGCGGCATTCATCATGCAAGGTCAGATAGAGCAGCGCCAGGACTACCTCTTCGACTTTTCCCTCGTCGTATTTCATATTGCACCGCACGAAATGGTAACACCGGGAATGACCTGCCGTCGTTTGTCCCGAAGAGAATTTTTGAGCGGACAAGATTGCGCGCCGGCGTTTGTCTCACCCACCCTTTGTTCCGCGCGCAAGCCGGCGCAAACACCGCGCAAGCTTGCGTGCTCCACAAAGGATGGGGCACCCACTTCCTGGTTAGTTCGGGCAATAGAAGCGGACGAAGGGCTTGGTTACATCTTGATAACCACGTTGGCGTACTCGGCGGAGATTTCGAAGCAGGTGCGGAACTGGCAGCCCTCGGGAAGCTGAATGGCGGCGGCGACGCTCGGGTTGACCTGCATCAGCCGGATGAGCGCCTTATCCTCTTGCGGCACTTCCACGACGATAAAGAAAAACCTGCTCGCCGGGCCACACCCACCACGGAGGCACGGAGACACGGAGAACGGGGGATCAGAGGCCCTGACGCGCGACGCCGACAGTTCCTTGATGATCAGCTTCAGGTACAGGTTGGCGCGGTACAGGTAGCGGCGGACGTGCAATCTCATCGTTCTTGCTTTCATACCCATTCGCGCCTGCAGCAACTCCGAATGGTTACGATTAATAATCATTTCCACTATATCGGAAAGCATCTAACGGGGCAAGGGCCGATGATCCAGACGTGGCCGGCAAAGTCCCTAAGAAGCTAAAACGCAACTGTGACACGCCTGAACGGGCTTTCGGGGCGGTGATCACAGAGCTGCGGCTTAAGCAGGGCTTAAGTTCCGGGCACGTGGCCCACCAGGTCGGCTGCAATCCGGGATACATGAGTGAGATGGAGCACGGAAAAAGGAATCCCACGTTTAAAGTGCTCAAGGCCATCGCCGACGTTCACAAGATCAAGCTCTCGGTGATCATGGCCCGCGCCGAGCGCAAGCACGAGAACTGCCACAAAAAGAAGAAATGAAGAGGCGCAGGGCGGGAGGAAGTTCACCACGGAGGCGCGGAGACGCGGAGAACGTCCCCTTACGGCACGACATGGCAACTCTCGTTCTGCGTTCAGCTTTTGGCCATGGCCAAAAGCGCGCCTGCACGTCCAAGCGCGCGGGATGCGTGGCGGATGGACGATAAGGATCGCGAAAACGAACGGCGCGGGCTGGAAAATGAACGCCACGGCAGGAAGTTGTTCAACGTCCTTCTTCGCGCTTTGTTTTCCCCAGGAAGTGCGCTAGGATGCGGCATCGCCTGTTAACCAACCAGTAAAAACTACTCCAAGCCGCAGGCAGGACGGGTTGGGATGGTATCCCTGTGGCGAACTGGGATGAAACCCACGCCAAATTGGGATGGTATGGGTAAATATATACTTGACACACAGGCGAACATAAGGTAAGATTTTCTTATGAAATCGCCTAAGACTTTACAAGAGGCCATCGTTTACTTCTCCGATCCTCAGCGCGTGTTCGATTACGCCGTGAAATTGCGCTGGCCTGACGGGAAGGTCACTTGTCCGCGCTGCGGTGGCGCGAAGCATTCCTTCATCAAAACTCGCCGCATCTGGTTTTGTTATGACTGCCAAAAGCAGTTCACTCTCAAGGTCGGGACTGTGCTTGAAGATTCTCCAATTGGACTCGACAAGTGGATGTCTGCTTTTTGGATGTTGGTTAACTGCAAGAACGGAATCAGCAGCATGGAAATTCATCGCGCCTTGGGTGTCACCCAAAAAACAGCTTGGT
>JBGPZS010000192.1:0-7335 GCA_041493865.1 Terriglobia bacterium | reverse complement strand
GCCGTGATTACCGCGCATGGTTATTCCGGCGAAGAACGGTTTGGCGAACGGACCCTGGACCAGGTAGGGCTTCCGATTTTTGACGTGTTCACGGCCCGCTCGGCTGAACGCGAGATTGCGTATCTGATCGGCGGCGACGAAAAACAGGTGCTGGGCCAGATGGCCACGGGAGCGGCCCACTAATGGCAAAGCCGGCCAAGGTAAAAATACGGGTGTCCACGCAGCCAGTGGTGGTGATGGAGGCGGAGGTCGCGCGTAAAATCCGCCAGCACGCCCGTAGCTCCATGAAGGCCGAGGTCTGTGGCGTGCTGATCGGCAGCACCGAGCATGAGCGCATGATCGTGGAAGCCTGCATCGCCGGCATCAACGCCGCACAGGGCGGCGCACACGTTACCTTTACTCAGGACACGTGGGAGCACATTTACAAGATCAAGGACAGGGATTTCCCCGAACACAAGATTGTCGGATGGTACCACTCGCATCCCGGATTCGGCGTGTTCCTCTCCGAGCATGATCTTTTCATCCAGCAGAATTTCTTTTCCAATCCTCAGCAGGTGGCATGGGTTTACGATCCGCACACGGATGAGGAAGGCTGCTTTGGCTGGATCGGCGGCAGCATCGAAAAACTTTCCGCCATCCGCATGGGCTATTCGCAGTCCGTGGAAATCACTGGCTCGGGTAGCAACGCTTATGAAGATGAGCGCGACGATGCGACAGTGGATTCCCTGGTCCGTCCCCACCGCGAAAAAGAACCCCAGGAGCCCGAATGGTTGAAATGGGCGAGCCTGGTGATGGGATACGCTGCCGCAATCGTTCTTGGGTTCGTCGTGTGTTTCATGTTCCTGAATTGGAGATTTGCCCCGGCGATGGAGAAGGCCCATAAGTATGACCAGTTAATGCAGATGTTGCAGCAGTATCAGGACCAGCATGGAGTGCCCGGTGTGGCTGTTCCCGACGGGACTGGAGGCGCGCAGAGTCAACCTGCTCCTGCAACGGAGAATCAGCCGCAACAATCTTCCCCGAAACAGCAGAAAGCCCCCGCGGAAAAAGGAAACAATGGCAAGCACTGAAGACAAGCCTGTGCTGAAAATCACGCTGGAGGACCTGGCTAAAGTGGAGATGCCGGCGCAAGCTCCGGCTGGAACTGTGGCCGGGGCAGCAGCCGGCGCCAGACAGTACGGCAATATCACCGCGGCTGCGGACGCCCCCGCGGTTGCGACGGAGGAGAAGGGGCATATCTTTCTGCAAGCCTGGTTCTATCTGGGAGTTGCGGGAATGGTGGGCTCGATTGTGGGGTGGGGAATCTGCGAGCCTTTCTTCTCGGATGGTCCGCAAAGCCGCGGTAGCTGGGCTGATTTTTTCATGCTCCCCTTGATCGTCATGTTTACCTGCCTGGGTCTGGGCGTGGCGGAGAGCATTGTGGAGCGCTCAGGAAAAAAAGCCATGATCCGTGGACTCCTGGCGTTGGCCCTGGGAGCCGTTTTTGGATTTATCTTTGATTTGGCGGCGAACCTGGTATTTGCCAACTTGAAGGCGATCATTCATTCGCTAGGAGTGGAAACGTACAAAAACCCGGCGTTTTGGCTGGTTCGCGGTATAGCCTGGGCCGTGTTCGGAGCTGCCGGCGGAATTGTATACGGCCTGGTGGACCGCTCAGGCCGCAAAACCAAGTACGGCATTCTCGGAGGACTCATAGGCGCCGGTCTGGGCGGAATGGTTTTCGATCCCATTAGCTTTGCCACGCGAACGGGAAGCGTGAGCCGCGCTGTGGGCTTCGGCTTGCTCGGTCTGGCCACCGGAGCGGCCATCGGCATTGTTGAAAGCGCGCTCAAAGACCGCTGGCTCTATGTTGCCTCCGGCCCGCTGGCGGGCAAGCAGTTCATTCTTTACAAGCCGCTTACCACCATTGGCAGCAGCCAGAGCTGTGACATCTACTTATTCAAAGACAACAGCATACTGCCCCAGCACGGCACCATTGAGATGCGCGGCGCGCAGACGTTTCTTCGCTCTAACGGGCCAATCTTTGTTTCCGGCGCGCCGGCCCGCAATCGCGCATTGCAGAGCGGTGACCTCATACAGATTGGCCGGTACGCGTTTCACTTCCGCGAAAGGCAGAGAAATTGATGACCGAGCCTGTGTGTCCTTACTGCCGCATGCCTTTCGACGATGCCTCTCCGCCCAAGGTTTATTGCACTGCTTGCAGCATGCCGCATCACGAAGACTGTTATCGCGAAAACGGTGGTTGCACGGTTTTTGGCTGTAAGTGCGCCCCCGCGGACGATCCCAAACTGCAGGTGTCACAGAGTGATTTACGCGCCGTGTCCATGCCGGCCCAGCCGTATGCTCCTGTTCCGCAACAGTATGCTCCGGTTCCGCAGTATCCGCGGACGCCCTACAGTGGGCCGTTAGGGTTGTCACAATCTCCGGCACAGTTCTCCGGACCAGCGGCCGCTCCGCCATCCTCGTCATCCTACGGTTACCCACAAGAGTCAGCGCCTCTTGGGCATCAATACGTTTCTCCCGCCGTCTACGGACGGTATCAGAAGAGCAGGTCAACCTACATTGTTCTGGGCATCTTTCTTGGCGCCCTGGGGGGCCACAACTTTTATGGCGGCTATATCGGCCGCGCGGTGGGCCAGTTGTGCCTTACCGTGCTGACGCTCGGTTACCTGGGCATCATCTCCTGGATATGGGCCATTATCGAAATCTGTATTGTGGAAAAGGACGGCACGGGTCTAGCGTTCAGCTGATGGTCAGGATAACGAATGAAATATTACGTTCAACGCCAACTGAATGAGTATGGTCCGTATACGCTGGCGGATTTGCAGCGCTACGTTGCACAGAGAAGCATCCTTCTCACTGATTTGACGCGCAGCGAAGGCATGACGGACTGGGTGCCGGTAGCGCAAGTCATCGGCAACATCCCGGTGCCGGTTCCAACCGCACCAGTGCCGGGAGCTCCGGTCTACGGCGGCGGGATGGGTTACGGTACCGCGCCGGCGTTGGCCGCGGAAATATTCGCGAGTCCCCCGAATTTTCATTGGGCGGCAGTGCTGGTCCTGGGTCTTCTGACGCGCTGGCTTTTTTGTGACATCTGGCTGATCGTACAGGCCAACTGGCTGCGCAAGGTGACGAATACAACCAAAGACATTTTCCTTGCCGCGGGCGCCCTGACGAGTCTCTTTCTTGGAATTGTCATTGTGGTGGTCAGTGAAGGGTCCGATGATAGTCCTGCGTTGGCGCTGGGGGGCTTGCTGGTCATAGGCAGCATCGTGCTGCGGATTGTGGCCCAGTTTTCGATACGCGGTTCAATTCAGGACCACTACAACACAGTCGACCCGGTGAATTTAAGCTTGAGCGGAGTGATGACCTTCTTCTTCGGCCCTATTTACTTTCAATATCACTTTAATCAAATCAATTCATGGAAGAAGACGTCCGCGCTGGGACTTGGAAATTGAAAACCATGATTGGAGAATGCTGTTTTCCAATCAACCGAAACGAGCAGGCTCTCTTTAAGACGCAACGCTGCAGGTAAACATGAAGTATTACATTCAACGCCAACTGAATGAGTATGGCCCGTATACGCTGGCCGATTTGCAACGCTACATCGCTCAGGGAAACATTCTGCTGACCGACCTGACACGCAGCGAAGGCATGACGGACTGGGTGCCGGTATCGCAAGTCATCGGCAACATACCGGCGCCGGTCTCCGCTCCAGTCACCATTCCAGGATCTGCGGCCCCGGCTTACGGCGGGGGAACTGTGTATGGCGGCGGTGGCACGGTCTATACCGGACCCACCGAAGGTTACGGCGGGCAAGCTGCATTCGTGCCGCGCCATGCCCCTGCGCCTGCGGATTTCCACTGGGCCCTGGTGCTTTTGATTTGCATTGTTACGTGCGGCATTTTCGGCTGGGCCTGGTTCTTTGTAGAAGCTGCCTATCTCAGAAAAATCAAACCTGACAGCAAAGGAGTGCTTTTTGGCATTCTCGCCTTGTCCAGTGCGTTCATTGGAGGTCTTTTCAATGGATTCAGCAAGGCGATGAGCGGAACGGATAGTCCCGTTAGCGGCCTGTTTTCCCTTGTCGCGTTTGTCTTAATCATCGTCGCCTTGTTCCAGGTCAAGTCCGATCTTGAGGACTATTACAACGTAGAGGAGCCCATCAATCTCCGTCTCAGCGGTGTAATGACCTTCTTCTTCGGCATACTTTATTTCCAGTACCATTTGTCCCGGATTGCTCAGTGGAAGAAATCCGGCGTGCTGCAACCCCAGGGCCAATGAAACAACGAACCCTTACCGGAACGGCGGCCGCGGCGCTACTCGCCGCCTTGGCCGTAGTGTACAGGTTTCCACCAACCGAATATGGGTTCTACCCCCGGTGCCCGTTCTACGCAACCACGCACTGGCTCTGCCCCGGCTGCGGGTCAACGCGCGCCCTCTACTCACTCTTGCACGCGGACCTGCATGGAGCGTTGCACTACAACCTTTTGTTTACACTGCTCGCGCCTGTAGTTTTGGCGTGGCTTGGCTTCTGTTGCTATCGCGTGATGCGGTATGATCAATTTCCGCGTCTGGCAATCCCGCGCGGGCTGACCGCTGGCCTGGGCATTGCTGTGTTGTTGTTCACGGTCGCAAGAAATATGCTGTTTGCTTTTTGAGTTGCCTATGTTGTCACCCAGAATTCGCCGGCTGAAGCTCGACCACGATTCACTGTTCAAGCGCTTTTCCGGCTGGCCCTTGATTCTCATTGTGGGCACGGCGGGAATGCCTCCCGAACTGTACCGCTTTCAATACCTCATTCGCGGGCTGTATGTGGCGCCCGACGGCGCTATCCTGGAGCGCAACGATCACCTGCTGGAAGTCAATCTTTCTCTGGGATACCCGCGGCGCGCTCCGCAGTGCCGCATGCTTACGCCGGTCTTTCATCCCAACTTCGACGACAGCTCGGTTTGCATCGGCGATTTCTGGGCGGCCTCCGAGTCGCTCGACGACCTTATTATCCGCATTGGACGCATGATCTCTTATCAGGAGTACAACACCAAGAGCCCGCTCAACGGACTGGCGGCGAAATGGGCGGCGCAAAACAGCCACTTGCTGCCCGTCGATCAGCGCCCGATCGCTCCGCCGCTGGCGCAGTCCGCGGCTGAACCAATCTCAACACCCCCTCCACCGCAGGCCAGCGGTCCGTCAATTCCGCAGCCGGAATCCGCGCCTGCTTCCGCAGGTCCTCATGGTGAAGATCCTTGGGAACAGAAGATCGTGATTTCTTAAGCGAACGCACGATTTCGCCCTGAGGAAGCAACCCGCTCAAGAATATTTGCCGCAAAAACGCACGGTGAATTGGTCCGCGGCAAGCACAACCGGCGTCAAATGGCGCTGCGCAGAAGCGTACGCCGGTTGCGTAGTGCAAAATTAATTTTCTCCGTTTTCCCATTTCCACATTCCGAAAATTCTGGCCCTGCCCTTTTTGCGCTTGCTCTCCGCATAGTAAACTCCAGCAACACTGAACCGACTTCCCGTTCTTCGCGCTTTGCCAGATAGACGAGCGACAGATTCATAGCCGCGGGAAAATTTCCGTGTAACAGTTCACATTCATCCCGGCTTCTTCTGTTCAGCTGGATTGCAACAGACGTCGCAAATCACACAACGATGAGGTCATAAGAAATGAAACTTCCCCAGACCAAGTTCGCATCAGTTGTTCTCTTTCTGATCTTGGCCATGAACTTCATGGCTGCGCAAAAACCATTGACTAGTCCTGACGGAGATGCGGTTCCGAACGGCAAACACGGAGACTCCGGCCAGACAACAGCCCCGGTCCGCGGCCCGATTGGCGAGGCGGTGGTGACCGGCAACGGAATCAACTACCACGGCGGGCCTGTGATGAGGGGCAATCCCGTGAACGCATACGTAATTTGGTACGGCAACTGGAACAGCACGGGCTCAAACACCGCTGCCACCCGCAGCTTGATTGAACACTTTCTTGGTACTATCGGCGGTTCCAATATCGAGAGAGTCAATACCACCTACGGCGACAATACGGGCAACGTGAGCGGCAACGTGCGCTTTGCCGGCAGCACGATCGTCAGCAGTTCGACCAACCTGTCGGACACCAGCTTGCGTACCACGGTGAGCAACGCGCTGAACAGCGGCGCCTTGCCACGGGATGCCAACGGCGTCTATTTCGTGCTGACTTCCTCGAACATCAATGAGACCTCAGGGTTCTGCACCCAATACTGCGGCTTCCACACCCATGCGACCCTGGGCGGTGTGGACATCAAGTACTCCTTTGTTGGCAATTCAGATCGCTGTCCCAGCGGCTGCGAAGCCCAGCGCACTGGCCCCAACAGCCCAGCGGCAAACGTCGGCGGCGCAGATGGCATGGCCAACGTCATTTCTCACGAGCTGGAAGAAGCCATCTCCGATCCCGACTTGAACGCCTGGTTTGATTCCAGCGGGCAGGAAAACGCCGACAAGTGCAGCTTCAACTTCGGCGCAACCTCTACTTGCACTTCCACCAGTATCTGCAGCGCGGCGGGGAAAGCGGCCGCGTCAAAATTCAATCAGACCTTCGGCAGCAACGACTGGTTGCTGCAGCAGAACTGGAGAAACTCCGGTGGCGGCGCTTGCGCGCAGCACCTGTAAACCACAGGCCGCCGGTTCCGCCGGCGGCCGTTCCCTTTGGCTGGAGCAAAATAGATCTGTAGTGTTTCTGATGGTGAATCGCTTTCTGGGAAGACAATAAGTTGTTGAGCGCGATGGTTGGGTGCTTTTTTTTAAAACTGCAAATCATGCACAACATCGCGATTGTACTCAGGCAAACCCCATGGTAATCTCACGGGCACAGTTCAGAGCCGCTCGATTCCGGGCGCGCGCGAATTAGGGGATCCGCATAAATAATTTCGAGAGTTGTTCCCGGCTTCTTCTGTTCATTTTATTCAGCAGATGCAGCACAATCCCATCAACAGTGAGGTCATGGAAATGAAACTTCCCCAGAACAAGATCAGATTTGCATCAGTTCTTTTCTTTGTGATCCTGGCTGTGAACTTTATGGCCGCGCAGGAGACACTCAAGCAGCATGTTGACAACCCGGGACAAACGGCGATGGATCCGGTGCCCGATGACATCACTCACAGTCACCATGGCAATCCCCATCAGAGCTTACCAGCGATTCCCGGTCCTATCGGCCAGGCGGTTGTTACCGGAAATGGCATCAACTATCACGGTGGCCCGGTGATGAAGAGCAATCCGGTCCCGGTTTACATCATCTGGTACGGCAACTGGGCCGGCACTGGATCCAACACTGCGGCCACAGTCAGTCTGGTTGAACATTTCATC
>JBGPZS010000461.1:0-3721 GCA_041493865.1 Terriglobia bacterium | reverse complement strand
GAACTGGGTGCAGTCGGAAACCATGCATTTGTTCAAGCCGCTGATATTGCTGGTGTGGGACGGCGTGCGCTGGGCCATTGCCCTGCTTACGGCCATTGCGCTGATGGCCCTGATGTACCACCACGGACTGCCTAAAACGCAATCGTGGCGCCGTGTGCTGCCCGGCGCTGTCATGGCAGCCGTGCTCTGGTTTCCGGCCACGATGCTGTTTGGCTGGTATGTGAGGGTCTACGCCACTTACACCGTGGTATATGGGTCGCTCAGCGCGGCCATCGCCCTGCTAGTGTGGTTGTACATTGTTTCCGTGATCGTGCTGCTTGGGGCGGAGATGAACGCGCAAGTGTATCCCAAGCCGGCGGAGGACGGCGCCACGGAAAAGAAGGTATGAGCCTTTGACAACCGAAACGAAGGGCCTGGAGACAAGCGGCGCGCCGAGTGCGCGCAAAGCCAAGATCGTATGCACCATTGGGCCGGCCAGCGGCTCTGAGGCCGTGCTGCGCGACCTGATGCGCCTGGGCATGGATGTGGCGCGGTTGAATTTCTCGCATGGCACCCACGAAGAACACGCGCGCATGATTGATCGCCTGCGCAGAGTTGCGGAAAAGGAAGGACGCACCATCTGTATTCTTCAGGACCTGCAAGGGCCTAAAATCCGCACGGGCAGGCTCAAGTACCGGACGCCGATCGCGATCAAAACCGGCGCACACCTGATTATCACGCCGCGCGACATTGCCGGCACGGCCGCGCTTCTCTCCACCACCTTCAAGTCGCTGGCCAAAGAGGTGGAACCAGGATCGCGCGTCCTGCTCTCAGACGGCCTGATTGAGCTGCGCGTGACGGCTGTCCGCGGTGACGATGTGGAGTGCGAAGTGATCAACGGCGGGTTGCTGGGCGAGCACAAGGGCATCAATTTGCCAGGGACCGTGGTCAGCGTGCCTTCCTTGACGGAGAAAGACGAAAAAGACCTGGAGTTCGGCCTGAAACATGGCGTGGACATGGTAGCTGTCTCTTTTATCCGCACGGCCGACGATGTCCGCCTGGTAAAGCGGCTGGTTCGTCTGCACAACTCTGACGCATGGGTCATCGCCAAGCTGGAAAAGCCGCAGGCCATCGATCCCGCAAATCTGGAGGAGATCCTTGACGTGGCCGATGGCGTGATGGTGGCGCGCGGCGACCTGGGCGTGGAGATGCCACCGGAGAAAGTGCCGATCATCCAGAAGCATGTGATCCGCCGCGCGGCGGACTGGCGCAAGCCCGTGATTACGGCCACGCAGATGCTGGAGTCGATGATCGAGAACCCGCGTCCCACGCGCGCCGAGGCCAGCGACGTGGCCAACGCGGTCCTGGATGGCACGGATGCCGTGATGCTCTCGGCGGAGACGGCCAGCGGCAAATATCCGCGCGAAGCCGTGGCGATGATGGCGAAGATTGTGCTTGAGGCGGAGTCGGCCAAGGAAGAGCCGATGCCACGCCGCCGCCTGCACCGGCACCTCTCCATTTCAGAGACGATCTGCGAATCTGTGGCCCATGCCGCCCAGGACCTGGAGATGAAGGCCATTGCGGTCTATACGGAGACTGGCACCACGGCGCGGCTGATTTCCAAATACCGGCCCAAAGCGCCGGTCTATGCCTTCGCGGCCAGCTCTTCCGTCTGCGCCAGGCTCAATTTGATGTGGGGCGTTTCACCGCTCTCCTGCGAGATGACGCCGAATGCGGAAGACATGGTGATAAAGGCGGAAACATTCCTGCTGCAACTGCACGTGGTCCAACCCGGAGACGTGATCGCCGTGGTGGCGGGTACGCGCAGCAGCAGCGGCTCAACCAATTTCCTGCGACTGCATGTGGTGGGCACGGGAGAGCACCATGCGCCGGGTGGTGAGGAGCGCCGCAAAACGCCGCGAATGAAAGCGGTGGCGGCGGAGCGGAGGAAGCGGTAGGGCTTTTGCCGCAGATTACGCAGATAAAAACGGATCAACGGAATTGGGCCGCGAATTCACGCGAAAATGCGCGAATCAAAATTCTGCTTTTCAATTACCCATTTACCAAATGACTCAATTACAAATTTAATTCACCCATCCGCCCTTGCTGCCGCCGTTCTTCTTGTCTTTGTCATCGGGCGGGCGGAAGTTGCCGTATTCGTCAAAATAGTCAGAGGGGTCCTGGTTGTGCTTGCGCATGTAAACCTGGAACTTCCTTCCCGCGCGGCGGCGCTTCCAACGATGATAACGGTTGGTGATGCCGTAGGAAGTTTCCGACAACGCGAACACGAGTCCCCGGCGGGGCACAAACTTCACGTAGATATAGCCGAAAAGCAACCCGCTCAGATGGGCCACGTTGGCGGTATTTCCGCCGCCACCTAATGAACCGGCGAGGGCAATAAAAGCGAGGATGCCCACCATATACTTCAGCCGAATGGAGACAGGGAAGGGAAACATATAGACTTCCTGATTACCAAACAGCATGGCGGTTGCCATAAGAATCGCATAGACCCCGCCGGATGCGCCGACCGTCGGCGTGAGCGGGTTTAGGTGAACAATGGGGCCCAGCGTGTAAGCCAGCGCAACCGTGCCGAGGCCGGCGCCCACGATCCCGAACAGATAAAATTCCCAGAATTTCCTGCTGCCCCATGGAACTTCGAGCATGGAGCCGAACATCCACAGCATGAGCATGTTGAAGAACAGGTGAAAGAACCCGCCGTGGAGAAATCCGTATGTCACCAGTTGATAAATATGCCCATGCACAACGTCATTGGCTGTCAGGTAAAGATAACGTTCAATGAAAGCCTCGACGCTGCCCAGATGCAGAGCTGGAAGCAAGAGCCGAAATATGAACATGCCCGCGTTGATCGCGATGATTGTCTTGATCGCACGCGTGAACGGGGGAAATGAAAGTGTTACCGACCTTGCCATGCTCTTTATCTTTCTGGTTCAGGAGTCACAATCGGACTTCTTTCTGGTTCAGGAATCACAATCAGACTTCTGTGGCCCTTTGCATCTGTTGATCGTACTCCAAAAATCACGTTGTCCTTGGAGACCGGAAGGTCGACTTTTGTCTCCGTGGTGCGGAGTAAGTTCTCTTCCGGGAAATCCGCGTCACTGGTCTTGCGCCAAAGCACTTCATAGGCAGTTGCTCCGGCCGCGGGCTTCCATTCGATTTTGGAGTCATTTTCCAACTGTTTCGTTAAAAGGCGGACATCGGCCGGCGGCGCCGGCGCCGAAGCCAACGCGGCCAACGTCGCTGCATTCAGCCGGGCCACATTCGCGACGTATTCAAAATCCACAAACTTCGGCAGGTCACCATATTCGATGCCATTTTCCGTGCGGACGTTCTGGTGCTGGTGGTTGTAATCTTCACGATATTCCGTGAAACGTACGGCGGCAAAGCCCGAATCGTTGAAAGCGCTGTGGTCTCCGCCCCGAAGGTAGCGATCACGGCGGAAGATCAGCTTGGGACTAAACGTCCCAAAATCATAACTTTCGCTCACCAAGTGAATATAGCGGGCCAACCCGCGCGAGGGCGAATCGTTTTCGCCTCCCATGGAGCGTATGCGGCGAAGATCAGCCTCAGAGGCGGCCGCGGGAATACCTTCAGAAAAAACTCGCACCCAGTTATCAATCTGCGCGGTATCGCCCGGCGTGCGGTTGCCGCCCACAATGTCATTGTTGAGCACGCCCTCAAGCTGCCAGCTCTGCTCCTTGGCCATCTTGGCAAAGTGCGTGCT
>JBGPZS010000224.1:0-6502 GCA_041493865.1 Terriglobia bacterium | reverse complement strand
GCCGTGCAACGCGACCTCGTATGCTTCCAGCGCCTCTTTGCGGTCGCGCTTCTCCGTGAGCTGGGCGTAGTGGAAGGTCTGCATCGGCGTGGGCGTGGTGAGCTTGCAAAGTTTTTTGTATGTGATGGACCCTTTGGCGCTTTCGCCTGCTTCGAACTCCTGCTCAAACAAGCCGCTGAACAGCTCTGCCGCCTCGGCGCGACGGTCCAGGGCCAGGCAGAGATCGGCTGCAGCCTGGCGCACCTGGTCGTTCCTGGGCTCCTCGTCAAGAATATCCAGGTATTCTTCCAGCGCAGCCTCAGGCTTGCTTCTTTGCAGGTACCTTTCCGCTTTTTCCAGTCGTTTGGAGATGTCCGCCATGGGGTCAACTTCCTCAGAATGCTCCCAGACAGGCCGAACCGGGACGAACTGAGGCTGAGTATGCAATTCTATGCGGAATTGACGGAGCGCTCAATCCTTGATATGCGCAGCGAAAAATCTCCGAACAATCAGCCGAAAGTGGCAATCCGCTGTAACAAACGTTATAACTTTCCCCGATGACTGAACAAGAGCAGGGGTTGAAAAGGGAATTGACCGCCCGCCAGATGGCCATGGTGGCCGTGGGTGGCTCCATCGGGACCGGGTTGCTGCTTGGCTCCGGCGCGGCCATACAGGTTGCCGGGCCGGCCGTGGTTCTCACGTTTGTGCTGAGCGCCCTCATCGCCTGGACCGTCGCCGTCGCGCTGGGTGAGATGTCAGCCGTTCACCCGGCTGCCGGATCGTTTGGAGTCTATGCCGATCTGTACGTAAACCGCTGGGCCGGTTTTGTCGCCCGGTATGGATACTGGTTCGGAGTGGTCATCGTCGTTGGATCTGAGGTGGTGGCCGCGGCAACGTACATGCGCCTGTGGTATCCCGCCGTGCCTTCTCTGGTGTGGATGGTGGCGTTTGGCCTGTTTCTTGTGGCGATCAATCTCTTCTCCGTGGGCCATTACGGTACCTTTGAATACTGGTTTGCTCTGGTGAAAGTGGTCACGATCTTTGTTTTCATTCTTATGGGTGCAGCATTGCTTTTTGCCGGCAAGGTCCATCCGCAATACGTAGCCAATGGCGGCTTCGCTCCCCGCGGGTTGTCCGCTCCGCTGCTGGCAATTTCCTTTGGACTGTACAGTTTTCTCGGCATTGAGATGGTCGCGATCTCCTCCGGTGAAGCCAGGTCAAGCCGCGACGTGGCGCGGGCCACGCGCATCGCCTTCGCCATGCTGGCCTTCATCTACGTAGGCGCAATGGCCGTGCTGGTGGGCGTATTGCCATGGAGAACTGCCGGCGTCTCTGAAAGCCCCTTTGTTACGGTCTTCAAAGTGGCAGGCATTCCCGCCGCCGGTTTCATCATGAACCTGGTGGTGCTCTCGGCCGCGCTCTCCGGCGCAAATGCCAGTCTTTACGTCGCCTCGCGCATGTTGTTCTCTCTGGCGCGCTCCGGATACGCGCCAAAGAGAATGGGCGTACTGAATCAGGGCGGAGTGCCCATGGGAGCTCTGCTGGCATCCATGCTGGGAATCGTCGGGGCCATCCTCCTGCAACTGCGCACGAAGAACGCTTACCTTTACATCATCAACGCCGCGCTGGTGGGCGGAATGATCGCGTGGCTCATCTCGCTGCTGGCGCATGTTCGCTTCCGCCGGACAGTCTCCGCCGATCAACTGGCGGAGATCGGACTGCGATCTCCTCTGGGTGGAACAGGATCAATTCTGGGGTTCGTTGCCATCGTGGCCTCGATCGCGTGTACCTGGTGGGTTTCGCAGTCGAGCGTTGCCGCCAAGAGCGCTGGGATTTATCTGGTGGTGCTGAGCGTGGCGTATTTGCTGGTGAAGAAAAGATAAGAGCAATCGAGAGTTTTTTCTGAAATCGGATGCTCTCTTGCTGAAATCTCGAGCGGCAGCGAGAGATCCCTATTGCAGCAATTATCTTTTATCTTTCCATTGCTGTTACGGTGCTCACATAAATCGTTGGACGGGGCCGCTCTCGCCTGGAAATTCTTCCAGGTCAAAGGGATTCCTCGCTCCGCTTCGGAATTTCAGAGGCAGCTCCGCTCGGAATCTCCGACGAAGGCCTTCCCGCCACAAAGTAATAGACCACTCCCAGCGCCATCAGGGCCAGACCAAAGCCCAATTGGCTCACAGAGCCCAGCCGCCACAGGTCAAGGTGTTCGCTGCGGTTTTTGACCAAGGCGATCACAAGAAGAGCGATCGGACCCAGCGACAGGACGATCGCGCCCGGCAGGCCGCCGGGCACGCGGAACGGGCGCAGCAATTGCGGTTCACGAATACGGAGCACGATGAGCGCCAGAAACTCCAGCACCAGGCTGGCGCCGTATAGAAGGATGTCGAGCATGATCAGCTTGTCAAAGCTCAGGCCCAGCGACGCGGCCCAGGCGATGCCAAGAACGATGATCGCCACCCAGGGCGCACCGTCTTTCAATTTGCGGGTGAAGATTTTGGGCAGGTGGCCGTCTTCGGCCATCGCGACGGGCAGGCGGGAATAAGACATCACCAGCGAATTGAACGTGCCAAACTCGCTGATCATGGCGGCGCCCACCAGTGCCGCGCCCAGCCAAGGCCCCACAACCATCGTTGCGATGCTGGCCCAGCTTCCCGTTGACCAGATATCGGCTTGCACGTGCAGGTGCCATACCGCAAGCACTGGAATCACGTACGAGAGAAAGATTGCCGCCAGCGTCAACAGCATCACGCGCGGATAAGTCTTCTGCGGGTTCTCAACTTCATTGGCAACCGTAGAGGCGTTGTCCCAGCCCATGTAGTTCCACATGGCCACCAGAATGCCGGTAAGAAAACTTCCCTGGGCCGGCGGCGCGGCGCCAAGCGTGAGGTGGCGGAAAAATGCGTAAATAGTGATGAGCACGAACGGGCTCAACATCAGCGTGCCGAGCAGAATGGAGCCATTGCCTACGGCCTTGGCGCCCAGAAGGTTCCATGCCAGGCAGGCCACGATCATCGCGCCAGCGATCGCCACGCCTCTATGGCCGGCAGTGGCGGCAGGCCAGAGTCTTCCCAGGTAGAGCACGAACACCGTGGGATAGATGGCCATGTCAAAGATGCTCGCCACCAGAGAGAGCCATGCTTCCTGAAAGCCCCAGAATGGCCCCATGGCGCGGCGCACCCATACGTAAAAGCCGCCCTCGGCGGGAATCGCTGCGGCCAGTTCGCCGACCATCAACCCCGTCGGCAGGCTCCAGATCAACGGCGTGACAAAAAGAATGACGATAGCGAGTTTGTAGCCGGCATCCTGGACCAGTTCCTCCATGCCGTACGGGCCGCCGGAGACCATGAAATATGTGGCCGCGGCCAGCGACAAAACGGTCAGCTTGCGGCGCGGACCAGGTTGAGTTTTTCGCATCGTGGTGAAATGCAATATAGCATCTGAAGAACTGCGCGCAAGCAAAACTGACGGCGCAAGAAAAAAATTCTTGCATCCAGAACTCCACCGTCCAAGCCGGAAGTATCGGCCTCCAATCGGGTACACTTTAAGCGACAGCAACGGGAGACGGCCATGACTGACGACCTGCTTCGCTTTCGCGCGGAGTTCCCCATCCTGGAACGCACCACTTATATGATCAGCAACTCGCTGGGCGCCATGCCCCGCGGCGTCTATGACTCAGTGCATTCATACTGTGACGTATGGGCCACGCGCGGCGTGCGCGCCTGGGAAGAACAATGGTGGATGATGGCGCGCGAAGTGGGCGACGCCGTCGGCGTGCTCATGAACGCCGAGCCAGGCTCGGTGAGCGTGCACCTTAACGTAGCCAGTTGCCAGGCAGTGGTGGCCAGTTGTTTTGATTTCAGCGGCAAGCGCAACAAGATTGTTTACAGCGACATGAATTTTCCTTCGGTGATGTACTTCTGGGAGGCCCAGCGTTCTCGCGGGGCGCGCGTCCAGATGGTCCGCACCGATGACGGCGTGCACGTTCCCACCGAGCGCCTGATTGATGCCATTGATGAAGAGACGCTCCTGGTCCCCATCTCGCACGTGGTGTTCCGCAGCTCGTATATCAAGGACGTGAAAGCCATCATCGAGAAGGCGCACCGCGCCGGCGCGCGCGTGGTGCTGGATTGCTTTCAGTCACTCGGCAACGTGCCAGTAGATGTGCAGGCGCTCAACGTCGACTTTGCCGTGGGCGGCGTGCTCAAGTGGCTGTGCGGCGGGGCGGGCACTTCGTATCTTTATGTGCGTCCTGACCTGGGCAAAACGCTGGAGCCAAAATTCACCGGTTGGTTCGCGCACGAGCACCCCTTTGCCTTTGAGATTGGGGCCAACAAGTACGGCGAGGCCCCATTCCGGTTCATGCAGGGGACCTCCAACGTGCCCGGGTTTTACACCGCCATACCGGGATTGAAGATCATTCGCGAAGCTGGCGTAGAGCGCATTCGGGAGAAATCGAAAAAGATGACCGCGCGGCTGATCGAACTGGCCGACCAGCGCGGCTGGCGCGCGAATGCCCCGCGCGATCCCGAACGCCGCGGCGGGACCGTGGCCATCGATATGCCGAATGCGAAAGAAGTCTGCCAGGAGCTGCTGCGCCGCGACGTGCTGGTCGACTTTCGTCCGCGCGCCGGAGTGCGCTTTTCCCCGCATTTTTACAACACGATGGAGGAGATTGACCGCGCCATCCAGACGGTGGATGAGGTCCTGAGCCAGATGCCCGCGGGCATGGCAGCGAAATAGGGGTAGTTGCAAAAATGGTTCCGTTGCACAATTTCTGTTGACGGTTCGCCTTTAATTCGTTAAAATTTCGCTTGTATGGCTATTACGAAGCGACAGCGGCAGGTTTACGACTTCCTCCACGACTTTATCCAGCGCAACGGCTACTCGCCTTCCTTCGAAGAGATCGGCGACGGGCTGGGTTTGAGTTCGCTGGCAACCGTGCACAAGCACGTCTCCAATCTGGAGAAAAAAGGGCTGCTCAAGCGGGACTACAACCGCAGCCGGTCCATTGACGTGCTTCCCGTTCGCGGGATCTTCAAGCGGCAACCGCCCAAGGAGCTTGCGCTGCCTCTGATGGGGCGCATCGCCGCCGGCCAGCCGATTGAGGCCGTGGAAAACCCCGAAACCATTTCTCTCGGAGACATTACCCGCTCCAAGGATGTATTCGTCCTCCAGGTCAAAGGCGAGAGCATGAAGGACGAGCACATTGTGGACGGAGACTATGTCCTGGTGGAGAAAACCAACAACACACGCGATGGCGAAATCGTGGTTGCGCTGGTGGAAGGCACCGATGCCACGCTCAAGCGGCTCTACCGCGAAGGCGTGAACATTCGCTTGCAGCCATCGAACACCGCGATGAAGCCGATCATCGTCCCGGCAAAGTCAGTGGCATTGCAGGGGCGGGTGATTGGCGTGCTGCGGAAATACTGAACGAAAACAGGTCAGTGTCTTAAGCGCACACAGAAAAAGCCCGGTCCAGCCGGGCTTTTTAACCTCGGTGTTTTAGCTGACGTGCTTGTTCAGGGCTTTTTCGATCACCTCGCGCGCCACGTAGCCCACGATCTGTTCCTGCACCTGGCCGCCTTTAAAGATCAGCAGCGTGGGGATACCGCGCACGCCATAGCGTTGCGGAGTGGAGGGAGAGCTGTCCACGTCCATCTTGCCCACCTTGATTTTTCCCTGGTACCTTGCGGCCACCTCATCCACAACGGGCGCCAGCATCTTACAAGGCCCACACCAGGCCGCCCAGAAATCGATCATGACCGGTTGCTCGCTCTTGAGCACTTCCTGATCAAAATTGCCGTCCGTTATTTCAAGAATTCCCGTACTTTCCATTAAATTCCTACCTTGATTAGATTTGCCCCGCCTGGAAGCTTAGTTTTAGAACTTACTATCCTAGCAAATATATTGGATGAAGCTGCCCTAATAAGGATGCGGAGCAGCTAAATGATTGCTCGGGAAAGAGATATTGGCAGCGGCAAAATGTTACCAAAGTGACGTGGACGGAAGGCCAGTACCATTCTAGACTCACTCTCGGTGGTAAGGCAGTTCCGGGGGAGGGCTGCCGGGCGTCCTGCGATTAGTCGCAGGACGCTTGTTATTTGGGGGCAATGGTCATAGAAGGTTCCCTCGAAAAGCCCTGCTCTCAATTCTAATCTTGTGCAGAGAGATCTATCTGCGTGGAAGTGAGTTTTTCGCTCATGTTGATCTCGAGCGTCCCGTGGACTTTCTCATGCTTCTTGATCCTGTTCTGTAGCTGCTCTCGGGCAGCCTCTTCACCCAAGACTGAGACATTCCATGTGCTGAAAGTTGTGTTGGCAAAGGAGTGGCTCTTCACCGGAGTCCACGTTTTGGAACCCAGAGACACGGTTCCTCCGTCAAACGTAAAGCTCGCCAGGCTCTTGACTACACCATCAGAGCTGCCGGAATTGTAAACGCCAAGATTGACTTCGAAATATCCCGTCCGCGCAGTAGGTGGTGTTTGTTGGGCTGCATTGATCCCATCGTCAATTGTTTTGAT